>NZ_CP137761.1:3036666-3340333 GCF_033449965.1 Bacillus sp. T3 | reverse complement strand
CCTTTTGGACGGTTTGTACGCTTAAGTCTCCAATTCAATGGCAAGATAATCAAATGGTTCAATTAATTTGCTTATTAAATATTCAAAAAGGTCCAAAAGGGAATCTTGATAATATGTATGAGAAACTCATTAAAGTAATTGAAAATAAAACAATTGTACAAAAAATTATCAAGAGTCAATCCGTCCCAGAAATAATAAAGCTACTTAATGGAAAGTAGTAGCCAAAAGCCGATTACGATTATGTAGTCGGTTTTTTTCTGTATATTAATTTTGTTTTTGTGGCAAAGTAATCTTTTCCGTTGCATAACGGAAAAAGCTTCGATTTAAACTAAACCGCTTTCAAACTACAATAAGGACATAAGGTAATACAAACACAACAACCCACTAGGAGGAAATAGATATGAAAACAATCATGTTAGTATGTGCAGCAGGAATGAGTACAAGCCTATTGGTAACAAAAATGAGAAAAGCAGCTGAAACAAAAGGAACTGAAGCTGACATCTTTGCCATTTCTGCATCAGAATTTGATGGCACTCTTGAAAAGAAAGACATTGATGTAGTGTTACTTGGACCTCAAGTGAAATTCATGAAAAAACAATTCGAACCAAAATGTGCAAGCAAAAACATTCCAATCGATTCAATCAACATGCAATATTACGGAATGATGAATGGCGAAAAAGTTTTAGAACAAGCGATTACTTTAATAGATAATAAATAATCTATAAAAAAATCCATCAAAAAAGGGAAGAGGGAGCATATGAATAAATTCCTTGAAATCTTAGAAAGTAAAATGGCACCTTTTGCAATAAAGCTAGATAGCAACCGTTATATTACGGCTATCAAAGATGGTTTCTTCGGTGTAATGTCTCTGTTAATTATCGGTTCTGTCTTTTTACTACTCGGTAACCTTCCGATTACCGGTTATCCAGAATTCATGGCATCGATCTTAGGGAAAAACTGGTCAAGTTACTTTACGGTACCGTATGACGTAACCATGAATGTAATGACACTGTACGTAATCGTTTCAATGGCACGAAGCCTTGCAAGAACCTATGGATTAGATAGTATTTCTGCTATCACATCAGCACTTGTAGCGTTTTTAATCCTAACTCCGTTTGCTGAGTTAAAAGATGGTGGCTTCGGTATTCCGGCTTCAAACTTTAGTGCAAGCGGATTGTTCTTAGGAATGATCGGAACTGTACTTGCAGTCGAAATCGTGCGTTTTGTGGATAAAAAAGGCTGGAAGATCAAAATGCCTGACTCTGTTCCAGAGAATGTATCCCGTTCGTTTTCAGCACTTATTCCAGCATTATTCGTTATCATTGTATTCAATCTAGTTCGTATCGTATTCTCATTCACAGATTTAGGAACTGTACAAGATTTCATTTTCCACTATTTACAAGTACCATTAACAGCTTTAGGAGCTACTCTACCAGCAACACTTGTCGTTACTGTATTTGAGGCTTTACTTTGGTCATTTGGTATTCACGGTTCTAACGTAGTCGGTGGCGTAATGCAGCCAATCTGGTTAGCATTAACAGCTGAAAATGCTGCAGCTTTTGCAGCTGGAGATACAATTCCACACATCATGAACTACCAATTCTATTCAAACTTTATGAAACTTGGTGGATTTGGAAGTACATTTGGTCTAGCAATCTTACTATTAACTACTGCAAAATCTAGTCAATACAAAGCATTAGGTAAATTAGCGATTGGACCTGGAATCTTCGGGATCAATGAACCAATCATTTTTGGTCTACCAATCGTACTAAACCCAATTATGATTATTCCATTTATCATTACTCCATTAGTAATGGCGATCGTAGGATATTTCGCAATGTCATCTGGTTTAGTACCGTTAACAAACGGAACAAACCTTCCTTGGACAACTCCACCAGTTATTGCTGGATTCCTTTTAAGTGGTTGGAAAGGCGCGGTATTGAATATTGTCCAAATTGCCATCTCGGCGGCGATTTACTATCCATTCTTTAAATCAGTAGACCGTATGGCGTTAAAACAAGAGCAAGAACAAGAAGTTGCTTAAGAACTTGCTTTTATGATTGAAAATGTAATGAGAACAAAAGGAATCGCAACCAGAGAGTATTAACCTGGTTGCGAATTCCTTTTCCATTATAGAAAACATTGAAACTTTTAAAAACTGTTTTTTAAAGGGGCATATACTTATGTATCATAAAGAATTAAAATCATTTCCCAAACAATTTTTATGGAGTGCTTCTACCTCGGCATACCAAGTAGAGGGAGCATGGGACTTAGATGGTAAAGGGCCTTCTACACAAGATGTATTAACTCCACCTGAAAATACAACAGACTTTAAAGTAACTAGCGATCATTATCATCATATGGAAGAAGATGTGAGATTGTTTGCGGAAATGGGTTTAAAGGCCTACCGGTTCTCAATCGCTTGGTCACGTGTTATTCCTGAAGGAAGAGGAGAGGTAAATCCAAAGGGAATAGAATTTTATAATCGTTTGATCAATGAACTATTGAAATATAACATTGAGCCGATTGTGACCATGTTCCATTTCGATTTACCTTTAGCTTTAGCAGAAGAAGGCGGTTGGACTAATCGTTCCATTATCGAAGATTTTAAAAACTTTTCAAAGGTTTTATTTGAAAACTATGGAGACCGCGTAAAATATTGGCTAACTATTAATGAGCAGAACATGATGATTTTACATGGTAACTTATTAGGAACTTCTACAACCAACGGTCTACAAGAAATTTACCAACAAAATCACCATATGCTATTATCACAAGCGGAAGCGATGATTCTATGTCACAAAATGTTGCCGAACGCTAAAATCGGACCTGCACCTAATATTGCGAACGTGTATCCTGCGACAAGTAAACCAGAGGATTCACTAGCAGCTGAAAACTGGACTGCTATCCGTAATTGGTTGTATTTAGATGCAGCTTGCAAAGGTATTTACAACCCTACTGCATGGTCTTATTTAGAAGAACGCAATGCTCTTCCAAATATCGAAGCGGGAGATATGGATACATTAAAAGCTGCGAAACCGGATTTCATTGCTTTTAACTATTATAATTCTATGACGGTATCAGAATCTGACCCACATGCATCAGTAAAAACAGATAAGGTTGACCAGCAAAAAGTCATTAGTGAACCTGGTGTATATCAAGGTGAATACAATTCAAATCTTGCTGAAACGCCGTTTGGTTGGGCAATTGATCCTGTCGGTTTCCGAATTACAATGAGACAGATTTACGACCGATACCAATTACCATTGATCGTAACAGAGAATGGGATTGGATTATATGAAAGTCTTGATGAAAACGGCGAAATTAATGATGATGTTCGCATTCAATTTTATCAGGATCATATTAAGGAAATTCAATTAGCCATTACAGATGGTGTAGAGGTGTTTGGATATAGTCCTTGGTCTGCTATTGACCTAGTTAGTACACATGAAGGTTTTAGAAAACGATATGGCTTTATCTATGTAAATAGAGAAGACTTTGACTTATTAGATATGAAACGAATTCCGAAGAAAAGCTTCTATTGGTATCAAGAATTAATTAGGGAAAATAAGCTTCCAGAATCAACAAAATTAGTAAAAAAATAAAAATCATAGGAACTTTTGATATATAAAAAGGAGTGAAAGAAAGTGGTGGAAGAAATGGTTGAATTAGATATGGATATGATCGGTTTTACAATTATTAGTAATGTGGGTATGGCAAAAAGCACGGTAATGGAGGCTCTTTATGCCGCTAAAGAAGGTGACTATTCTTTAGCAGAAGAAAAGCTTCAAGAAGCAAAACAATACTTTGTAGAAGGACATAAAGTTCACTCACAATTAATTCAAAAAGAAGCAAGCGGAGATAAGCTACATGTTTCACTTATCTTAATGCACGCTGAAGATCAATTAATGAGTGCAGAAACGATTTCTGAATTAGTAAAAGAAATGATTGAAATCTATAAGAAATTTGATAAGTAATTAGATAACAAAAGGGGTTCGGAATGGTCACATTCCGAGCCCCTTTTTAACTTTCCATAAAATGATAATGTTTGGTTTAAATTGAACCTTACTAAATCCAGATTAGTCCAAGCTAACCAAAGCTTGAACGGACATAAAAGACCTTATTTTGATAAATTACCCTTTATTAAAGACTTAAGAGGACACATGGTACGCTATTTAGATAAAAACCACTAAATCATGCCCATGTTTTATCAAATAGCGACTCTGATGACGGTTAAAACTATCAATACAACAATTTTGGTGAAGATAACGGAACTCATGTCCGCTACCTTAAGTTCTTTCAGGAAACCTCAAATTTTGCAACTTTCAATATGATTTTCCTTTTCTTAGTGGTTCAACAATTATGTATTGATACAAGTAATTAAAAATTGCTACAACAATACTTAGTAGGAAAAGTTGCATGCGGCTCATTCTTACCATTTTATATACTTTTAGTTTTTCTGCTAAGGTTGTTAATGGGTATGCAAATAAATAATCAGCGAAGATATTAATCAAAAGATATATCCAAAATTTTTTGTACGTTAATTTAAAAATCCAAAAGTTAACGATAGTAAAAGGCCCAAAAACAAATGAAACATCTGTTGCCAATTTTGGAAAAATAGGATTTTTTACTTTCCACCATTTTAACTCCCGTGATACCTCACTTATAAGGGCAACAACCAAGTTACTAAATATAATAGTAGGCAGGTAACGAGTAAAAGAGAATGTACCAAGCCTTCTAACAGTTAACCAAGGCAAAATAAGTAACAAATACATTTTCCATTTTTTCATCATTATTAGACCCCCTAAATATGGCACCATATCTGCTGTGAAAAAATAATACTTTAATATAATTATTTTTACCAATAATTACCTTTGATAATCATTTCTTTGTTTCTGTATTTTGTTACATTTAAAATGAACTCGTCAAAAGATTTCATCGAATTTGTTGCATACACAGAAGCCATGACTAATCATATTCACTGAAAAAAAAAAAACCTAACAAAAAGTTAGGTTTCAGCTTGTCGAGAAAGGGCATCTTTCTCGGCAAGTTTTATTTTGTCATGCTAAGCGGCCGGTTCATTTCCGTTCCAGGTGCTTCGCTTTCCGCGGGTGGGCGGTGAGCCTCCTCAGCGCTTTTGCGCTTGCGGGGTCTCACCTGTCCCACTGCTCCCGCAGGAGTCTTCGCACCTTCCACTCCAATCAACCTGGTGGATCAACCTGGAAGAATTGCCACACACTTTTTCTAACCTCGCCAAGTGTGTGGAGACAATTCAAATCGGGCGGACAATGAGTGCACTATTTTCCTAGATATCACCTTATATGGAATCATTCCGGACATTTGATGCGTTATTTTGCAAAAAGTAACAAAAATAGGCTGCCAAATAGCTAAATAAAGGCTTCTATGTCCGATAGAAATGAAAATGACCGCATTTTATGAAAAATAGCGTATCCTATGTCCGCCTTCCACCATACTAACGCTGTAAACTTAAAAGAAATAGGCTGTCGAGAGTTTCTCGACAGCCTGACCTAACAAAAAGTTAGGTTTTTTGGATTAGATTTTAATTAGTTGAACCGCTTGTCCCACTACTTGTTTGATCAGTTGAACCACTACTTGGAGGGTTGGTCGTGTCGCTTCCGGTCTGAGTGCTAGAGCCATTGCTAGGCTGATTATTGGACCCAGCATCAGTTTGGCTATTCGAGCCATTGCCTGTTTGGGTATTAGTTCCACTTCCGGTTCGAGTGCTATTCCCGCTTCCTGTTTGAGTGTTGGTGCCGCCAGTTTGGGTGCTAGGGGTCTCAACTGCTGGCGATTTCACTCCACTTCCAGTCTGGGTGCTAGAACTGCTGCTAGAACCACTTGTTGTTTGAGTTTTTTGCTGGCTCGTATTTGTTGTTGTGCTTGTTTTTGTATTTTCAACTGTGTTTGATTGAGTATTTGATGTGCTTTCAAGTTTATATGTTGAACTAGTTGGTTTTATTTTCGAACTGGCAAGTCCAAGATGTTCACGTAATTGGTCTGAAAGCTCTTGTCTTGTTTCGTCATCTACGATGTAGTAATACACATTTTGTTTTCCGTTAGGAAAGAGACCGCCAGTACCTTTAATCTCGATTTTCTCAATCGTTTCAGCTGCAGGCTTGTATGTTTTCTGAATCCCGAGCATATCGTCAAGAGTTAAATTGGTTTTAATATTTTTTTCTAATGCATCAAGAATGTCTGTATACTTTGTTAGTGTTTTGAGAGATGTGCCTTTATCAACAACTTTGGAAATTACCTCTCTCTGTTGTTCTTGACGACCAAAATCTCCGCGAGGATCCTGCTTACGCATTCGTGCGTACATTAGAGCTTCTCTTCCATTCAGGTGAAAATCCCCTTCTGTAAGATGAACACCATCTAGCTCGAATTCGTATTGGTTCGTTACGTCAATACCACCTACTGCATCAACAATGTCGCTAAATCCTTCCATGTTTACTTCCACATAATAATCAATCGGAATATTTAGGAAGTTCTCAATCGAGTTAATGGTCATTTCAATCCCACCAAAGGCGTATGCATGATTCATTTTGTCGTAGGAATATTTATTGCCATCTTGATCAATCAGATCAGCACGAGTATCTCGTGGAATACTAATTAATTTGCTTGTTTTCTCTTTTGGGTTT
The DNA here is from genome assembly GCF_033449965.1 of Bacillus sp. T3. NCBI lineage: Bacteria > Bacillati > Bacillota > Bacilli > Caryophanales > Bacillaceae > Bacillus > Bacillus sp. T3. The sequence continues at coordinate 3,333,674 of NZ_CP137761.1, read as the reverse complement.
AAGGTCATCACCAGCATCGAGTCGGTACGACCTGGAATCACCATCACGTTCGTCTACCCCGACTAACAAAATAGAAATGGGATCCTTTCGGTTAAATTGGATTTTATCATCCCGTTTGCTAGAGACCTTTCGTTCAATTGGTTTATTCATCTTATCTACTGCATTAGCAACATTGGAATATACGTTATATAGATAAATGGATAAACCAATTAAAACTGCTCCTAAGGATAATAATGAATATCGAATCCATTTGCGTTTTTTACTATTCACTTTAAGTCTAGTTTTCATCCACACATTTCCCTTCAAAATTGGGTTGTATTATGTCATTTTTTGTTACAAAAACTACTAAAATTATAATACTCGGAAACTCATATAGGCAAGAATAAAAAATGTGGAAATAGTAACAATGTGCTATTATTCACAAATTGTTAAAATTATTAGTAGATTTAAAGCTATTTCTCGAAACAGAAAAGCCCTAAGAATCTACTTTTAGGGCTTTTCTATATTGAACAACCTAATTAATATAGGAATAATTAATTCTTGCTTCGGATTGGACGATTAGTTGTCCATCTCTTTCTTCCAGCCCAACTCTAAATGTGTTTGGGTTTCCTGGTATGGTAATGTCGACACACGGTTGTGTGTCAGAAGTTTTGTCTGTATGAATTTTATACTGAACATATGTATAAGTGCCGGCATTATAGCGACGGAGTATTTTTTTATGTTTTTCTTCACAGAACAATGCCTCATGTAAATTTTGGCTCGTTAGTTCCTTGCCTATTAATGAGTTTAACCTTTCGATTACATCAGATTTTTTAATCATGAATTTCTTTCCTTTCACCTAACAATATATTTCCATAGTGTGATTTTATTATCTTTACATCTTTCATTTTAAACATATTAAACAAAATTAGAAGCAGTGATATTAAAATTTTTTAAAAAAGCTTATATTGGATGGTAATTATTCACCTACCTGAGCGATCATTCGTATTTTATTAAAATGACATCATTATCGGCTTTTGTTCATACTATATTTTTGGGGTGAAGAAAATGCCAAGAGTAAATTACCGAAGTTCGGACATTGATTTAATGGCAAGGATGATGAGAGCAGAAGCCGAAGGTGAAGGTAAACAGGGAATGTTATATGTTGGAAATGTAATAGTCAATCGTCTTAAAGCAAATTGTTCAGATTTTAAAAATTTAAGAACAATAAATCAGGTTATTTTTCAAGTCCAAGGAGGAAATTATTCCTTTGAAGCAGTTCAAAAAGGGAATGTATTTTATCAAAGAGCAAGAGGTGTTGAAAAAAGATTAGCAAAACAGAATTTGGATTATTGGAGGCAACACCCAGCAAAATATTCACTTTGGTATTTTAATCCATATGCTCCATGTCCTCCAACATGGTATGGTCAACCTAGAGCTGGTCAATTTAAAAATCATTGTTATTATGAACCAAAACCTGGAACATGTGATAGTGTTTATATCGGAAGTTAAGCTTACTCTATGAGTAGGCTTTTTTTATTTCACTGAATAAACCTGTATTCTTGAATTGAAGGCGGGGATTTTTGAAAAAGAGAAGTCAGTCCGATAATTTGGATTGTTTTCTATTTCTAAAGTATGATATGGTATATTGCATCGTGCCTATTTAATAAGGAAGTAAAATGGACAAGCAACCACAGGAACTCAAGTGTAGTATAATAATGGAGTGATTATATGAATAAAGCTAAGGGTAAAAGCGGAACGGGTAGAGGAACAGGAAAAAAAGGCTGGAATCGTTGGAAAGCAAGTGCGAACAGAGCCAAGAGTGCAAAACCATATGTAAGCAAAAGTGCTAAAAAATCGGATGGATCAAAGACAACCAGCAGTAATAATGTTGAATCATCCGAATGAAACAATGGGGCGTTTCTTCATTAATTGGAGAAGCGTTTTTAATTGGGCAGTCAAAGCAAATTGATCGAACAACAATAGAAAAATAACCCCGTATTGCATGTACGGGGTTCCCGTGTTTAATTCATTATGCTGTCCAACCAATGTTGACTTTACGATGGGATATTACACCGTTTTTGACTTCAATCACGACAATATGGTTAGTTTGCCCTGTAACAAGCGGTGCACCAGCCCCACCAGACAGGATATACTCAATGCCTTGAATAACTTCTGTATCGTACATATGAACATGACTGACCAATACCTTTGATACTTTTTTTCGGATGATATCCAGAAATTGTTTAAGCCCAATATCAAAAGTGGACTCGGGGTCTTGAAATTTTGTCCATTTTCCTGCGTCTGGTGGGACATGCATGCCGACAAAAGTATTTTGTTCCACCGTTCCACTTAGGTTATTTCGCAAAAATTCTAAATTTGTGTTGTCCAAATAGTAGATTTTATGACCTAGAGACGAAATGAATTCAAAATTTGTCATTAGTCCAATGAATTTCATTGACAGTTTTGGAATATGGATTGAAAACCGTGCTGGACCGATATAGGTGGTAAAGGCTTCAAAAGCAGGAGAATTAGGTGATGAGCTGTCATGATTTCCCGGTGTGACAAAAATGGGGGCATATCGTTTCCAAAAACCCTTGTTATTTGTTCACGAAAGCTTCTTAGATGGCCATAAAAAAGGTCTGTACCCGTTTGAAACTGTTGTTGGCTTCCTGTCCAGACTGCGTCACCGCCGTGAAAAATAGCCAGAGGATCGAGGCCTTTTGCAACTTTTAAAGCCTCTTCAAACATATCATTACTTGAATGGCCGTCCCCGGTCCAACTGTCACCCATAAATACGATTCGAAAATTGTTAGGATTGACAGATGGTAATTTCTTTTTCAATGCCTCTATTGATTGTTCAAATAGTCTATCCTCTTTAGGGAATTCCCCGCCGATATTTACCATGACATCATCCTGCACATGTTGCTTCTTCGTTCCTTTGTCTTTCATTTGTTTTCCTCCTTTCCTTATAAAAGATTCAAATATTTAATAGAGTGATACGGACAAGCGTTGAGAATAAGAAATTTGCAGGAGTGCCTAAAGGCAAAATTAAAAAGCATGAGCCTAATGTAATACCGGAACTCATGCCTAACAAGCTGATTACTGGAATAACTGTTCTTTACCTAGTGCAAAATTTTTAAAGTCTTTTTCTAAATCTATGCCGTCCTGTTTCAGTAGGTCTTTTGCTAGATAATATCCACTAGCCATAACACCTGCTACACCAAATCCTGGGAAAACCCATTGTCCGACTAAATGGAGATTTGGTATTGCTGTTTTCTGTTTCATGAATTTTCCATAATTCTTGGCATCAATGGACCACCCCATAAACGAACCGTTTTTACTATACGTGTATCGCTCAAATGTAATAGGGGTGGATAAATCAGCTAACGCTAAGCTATCTATAAAACCATTGCCCATCATGGAATCAATCCTTGTTACTATCGTATCTGTCACTTGACTTTTCAGTTTGTAGTAGGCTTCACTGCGTTCTCTTTGTGGACCAGTTTCCCAATTGTTATGGTACTGATAGGGAATTGGGAGAAGTGCAACGACAGCTCGGTTTTTATCATTAGTTTTTTGTGGATAAACAATCATCTCAATTGGGCAATTCTCAGGCGTATAGGTGTGGTAATCATCTTTGTAATTCGTACTACTTAAGAAAGAAAAACAGCTCGTATTTCCAAAATCATAGGTGTTTTTTACGGACAGAAACAAAGCACAGATACTCGGGAATATTTCCTTTTCCTCGATCTTTTGTTTCATCTTGCTTTTTTGTGGGAGACTATCGGGAAGTAAATCATAGGTGAAGTGCGGTGAAGCATTGCTAATAATGTTATTTGCATAAAAGCAGCTTCCATCTTCTGTCTTTACACCAATTGCTTGAGCGTTTTCAATAAGAATTTCTGTTACTTCTTTATTTAATTTAATAACTCCACCATTATGTACAAAACTCTGGACTGAAGCATTCGGAATTGCCTGCATTCCATCTGTCGGAAAATAATCTTTCCCAATAACACTCCACCGGTAAGCATAAGCCATATACACCATTGGCGTAATCCCTTTTGAGAACACCGCTGATCGCAACATAGGGTTTTGCGTTAACTTTTCTAATACAACATCGGCATTTTTTAATCCATATTTCATAAAAGTGGGCTTTTTCCGAAAGTTATTCACAATAAATTTTATAAAGTCGAGTAGATTCATTTCATAGGGCGGTTTAGGTGCTTCCGTCCCTGAATACATTTCTGAAAATATTTTTTCATTAATATCAAAAATGCGGTTTACATCGTCTTTGTTATCCGGGAAAGCGTCAATAAAATCCTCTCTCAACCGTTCATTTCGAAAAGTAAACTTTTTGCCATCAATAAAACAACAAATATCGCCTATATTTTTTTCCGCTTTGACAGATGCTCCCCAAAACTTCAAGAATTGTGGAATCGTTTCTCCTTCCTTTAATTCATTCAGACCTTCGATGCCGAGGTCGAACTGGACCCCCTTTCGTTTGAAAGAGATTACTAGTCCTCCAGGGATATGGTTCTTTTCAAGAATGAGCACTTTTTTGTTATATTTAGCAAGAAAGTTTCCCGTGCTTAAACCGCCCATACCTGCACCAATAATAAGATAATCGAACTTATTCATTAATCAAACCTCCTTCAAGATTAAAACGAGGTGTCATAAGGCCTGGAACAAGGATTATGTAGTAAGAGTTTTTGGGTTGTTTTGATACCAACTTATTGTTTGTCGAATGGCTTCATCGTGAGGAGTTGTGGCAAATAAAAATCTTTGTTGGAATTTGTTTGAGTCTACAATGAAAGGATGTATGTGCTGATACATTAACTCTTTAAATTCTCTCATATCAGAATTAAATATCCCAGCAATGTTGACAATAAATTTCCCTGCGATTCTATACTTGGGTATTATCCCAAGTTCATTAGCTATTTTTTTGACTATTTTCCTAGTGGATGTAGGGTTAGGAGTTGGAATATGCCAAATTTCCCCTAATGCTTCCTCGTGATCCGCCAACACAATCAGTCCCTTAGCAAAATCATCAATAAAAATATAGGAATGCAGTGTATCAGGATTACCTAGTAAGTCTGCTGGCTTCCCAGCAATTAAATTGTTAAAAACCTGTTGCCCTAATGCGGAGTTTTTCACACGAGGACCATAAAAATCTGCACCTCTGCCTATCGTTGCTTTTACTTTTCCAGAATCGTGGGCATTCATTAATTTCATCGCGACATCAGCCCTTACTTGTGTTTTCCTACCAACTGGCTTATAGGAAAAAGTCTCCTTAAGCGGTTCATTATGAGGACCGTAAGCATAAAGGTTATCTGCATAAACAATTTTAATATTATTTAGTGCAGCTGCTTCAATAATATTATCCATCATGATTGGAAAAAGATTGGCCCAAGATTGGTAGGGCAGACCTAAACAGTGGTAAATGATTGATATATTATAAGAATTGCAAATATCAAGCACATTTTCCTGCTTCGTGACATCCCCTTTTATTACCTTCACAGAGCTCGGGACATCAGCTCTTCCTCTAGTATTGACCATGAGCACTTTTTTGTTTTGTTGAATTAGATTCTCCATTACAGCCATTCCTAAAGGCCCGTTTCAAAAATAGCATGGTATCCATTTGACATTTTTTTCACCCCTCGAAATATAGCGATCATTATTACCATAGCATACTATGGATTTTATTTCCTTTGATAGGATGACAATGAATTAAGCTAAAATTACATCCGTTAAATGGTTTTCAAAATGGTATAAAAATGTAAATATTTAATACTAGAGTTATAATAAAAGAAGGGTTGTAAAAAGGTGGAATTTATCGAGGTTGTCCCTATCTATAGTCATACACGAGGCGATTGTCTTTCTATAAAATGCATGAATTAAGAGAATGTGAATTAATGAAAAGGTTTACATTTAAATGCCCTTGAAAATTCTTTTATCCGATACAAGACTGGGGCTAAATATAAGATGGATAGATTACAACAAAAATGTAAACGAAGGGGGGTGTTATGATGAAAAAATTTATGGCGATTTGGACCGGAGAACTGATCTCAAGTATTGGCAGTGGAATGACCGCGTTTGCTGTTTCGATTTATGTTTATCAGCTGACCTGGAAGTGCAACCTGGGTATCTGTTGCAGCACTTCTCGCATTTCTTCCGACGATTCTTCTGAACCCGATTGGAGGTATTCTTGCTGACCGTTATGACAGAAGGCTGATGATGATATGTGGTGATTTTTTTTCGGCGTTAGGTCTTCTTTTTATACTGATCAGTATACAGACAGGTCATGGTGGGGTTTTGTCAGTATGCATTGGTATCACGATTAGTTCTGTGTTTTTAGCCTTACTTGAACCTGCATATAAGGCCACTGTTACCGATCTCCTATCAGAGGAAGAGTATGCGAAAGCAAGCGGTCTGGTTCAGATGGCAGGGGCTTCTAAGTATTTGATATCCCCTTTTATAGCTGGGCTGATTCTTACTATTACAGATATCAGAGGAATTTTAATCATTGATATGGCGACTTTTTTTGTTACAGTCTTAGCGGTAGCTGCCGTACGAAAGAAAATTCAAGCCGTCAAGCCTCTAAAGGACGACTTTAACTTTTTTAAGGAGTTTAAGGAAGGTATACAGAGCATTATCTCTGATAAAGGAGTAAGAAGTCTAGTCATACTGATGGCATTTATGTGTTTCTTTGTTGCTTTTATACAAACGTTGATGACACCTATGATTTTGGCATTTGCTGATGCTAAGACACTTGGCATCATGGAATCAATAAGTGCTGTCGGTATGTTAATTGGAAGTTTGATTATTGGTTTTTTGCATATTAAGAATCATTTTTCTAGGATTCTGATGATTTCTTTAATGGTGGCTGGTGTTTTTATGGCAATGACTGGAACAACAACTAATAGCACGTTGATTGTGGTCTACTGTATTTTGTTTTTTACAGCACTGCCATTTGTTAATACCTGTGCAGATGTACTGATTCGGATCAGGATACCAAAAGACGTACAGGGAAGGGCTTGGGGGATGATCAGTGTCCTTACACAGGTTGGTTATGTGGTGGCGTATGCAGTCTGCGGCTTGTTGGCTGATTATGTGTTCGGACCGATGCTGATGAAGGATGGCATTTTGGCGGGAAGCGTAGGGCGGTTAATCGGTGTTGGGGAAGGACGTGGTATCGGGTTCATGCTTATGATCGCCGGAATTGTCATGGTTGCGTTTGCGTTTTTATTTGGCTCCAAAAAAAGCATTAAAGAGATGGAAGGGAGTATAAATGGATTGGTTAATTCTTAAAAATGATTTTAGAAGAAATAAAGTAATTAATCTAGCATTACTGTTGTTTATGATGTTTTCAGCTTGTCTTGCGGTCTTGGCTGTAGTTATGGCAGTACAAACCTTTACTTCAATATCTGAATTATATAAGACGGCACAGCCGCCTCACTTCGTTCAGATGCACAAAGGAGAACTCAATCAGAAGAAAATAGATGAGTTTATGTCAGATTACGACGGACTAACTTCTTGGCAGACCTCGACAATGATTGATGTTTACGGTGAAAGTCTTACAGTTGTTGGTAATGAGGATACGTACAATCTTTCTGACCTCCGTCTTGACATTGGTCTTGTAAAGCAAAATAAAACAAAGGATTTACTTTTAAACTCAAATCATCATAAAGTAACCATTCATAAAGGCGAAATAGGGATTCCCGTACTTTTAAAGGAAATGTATGGGATGGAAATTGGTGACCATGTTATTTTGAAAAGTAATGATGTCACGAAAGAATTTGTCATTAAAAAATTCGTTTTGGATTCGATGATGAATTCAACGATGACATCTTCTACTAGAATACTGATAAGCGATGAGGATTTTAAGGAGCTTAAGGGTCAGGTTGGCGAGAATGAATATCTCATAGAAGCGTATTTTACCAATTCAAAAGAAGCGTCGGATTTTCAGACTGCCTATGAAAATGCAGGACTTCCACAGAATGGTCAAGCTGTAACCTATACGATCATATTTATACTGAGTGCTTTAACGGATATCGTCACAGTATTTGTGCTGCTTCTGGTTAGTATCCTGTTAATCATTGTTTCTTTTATCTGTGTCAAGTTTACCATCATGGCTGCGTTGGAAGAAGATATCGGAGAGATCGGTACAATGAAAGCGATTGGACTTCCTTTTGCCGAAATAAGGGATCTTTATCTTAATAAGTACAGGGTATTAGCTATCGCGGGCGTCATCATAGGATATATTGCAGCCCTGTTGATTAGCGGTGTGTTTACAAAGCATATCAGTGCTACTTTTGGAAATATGAGCATATCTACTTTAGCCGTTATTCTATCACTTATAGTTGGGGTTCTTGTTTTTCTTTTGATTAACTATTACTGTAAGAAAATATTAAAGAAAATAAAAAAGGTTACGGTTGTTGAAGCTTTAGTTAATGGTAAGGGCTTTGATAAGGATAAAGGCGGAATTAAGGATGGACTACATAATTCAAAGAAGCTTTCTGTTAACCTGTTGATGGGAATACGAGAGGTTTTCTATAAGTTTAAAAATTGGATCATTGTATTTGCAGTGGTGTTAATTGCTGTACTGATGATTATGGTTCCTGTTAACTTGATGAATACGTTCGAGGCGCCTGAATTTATTACCTATATGGGTAGTTCGCAAGAGGATATCCTGATTGAAGTTGAAAATGGTGGGAAACTTGAAACGAGCTATGCCAATGTAAAACAGCTATTGCAAAACGATGCTGCTATTGAAAATTATTATGAATATCGAAGGGTAAGTGTCCAGACTACTGATGCTGATGCTGAACAAATGAATCTGCATGTAGATTGTGGAAACAATGCGGGTAATAAGCTGCAGTATCTTAGTGGGAAGGCTCCCCAGTCGGAAAATGAAATAGCAATTTCCTACCTTAACGCTGAAAAAATTGGTAAAGATGCCGATGACACAATCGTACTTTTCTTTAATGGCAAAGAGCAGAAATTTGTTATTTCAGGAATCTATCAAGATGTAACAAGCGGTGGCTATACGGCAAAATCAAACTATAATTTTTCGGGACTTGATTCAGAGAAATATACATTTTCAGTTAATTTAAAAAGTAATGCAGATGTGGGAATAAAGGCAGACAAGTGGTCTGAAAAGCTTGGGTCCGGAGTAAGCGTCGACCCAATGGAGGAATTTATAAACCAGACATTGGGCGGAGTCGTAAAACAACTTAGAACGATTGTGATTGCTATTGTCATCATTGGCGCCTGTTTGGCCATGCTGATCACTGTTTTATTTTTGAAACTGCGGTTGGCAAAGGATTTATCGGAAATAGCAATTTTTAAAGCGGTCGGATTTTCTGAACATGATGTTAAGCTGCAGTACATGATTAAAATAGGATGTACTTCCATAACCGGCATCGTGACTGGACTAATCTTAACGGATGTCTTAGGAGAAAAGATAATCAACCTTGGTTTAAGTATTGCGGGAATTGGGCTCAAGGAGGTTAAGCTTATTGCTAATCCTGTAATTGAATATATTGTAGCTCCTTGTGTTTTGATAGTGCTGATTCTGTTCGTAACATGGATGGTTGTAAGAACGATAAAAAAATACAACATTATTTCTATTATTAACGAATAGAAACGAAGGAGGTGATGCAATGTGAAAACGATATTAGCGGTAAAAAATTTATCTAAAAGCTTTGAGGAAACACAGGTATTAAATAATATTAATCTTAATGTGGATGAGGGCGAATTTCTGGCCATTATGGGACAATCTGGTTCTGGAAAATCCACCTTGCTTTATGGGATAAGTGGAATGGACAGACCTACGTCCGGCAATGTGTTGTTTTGTGGTAAAGATATTTCTAAGCTAGATGATGAAAAGATCAGTGAAATACGGCTTAAACAAATGGGATTCATTTTTCAACACGCCTATCTATTAAAAAATCTATCAATCCGAGATAATATTGTACTCCCTGGGTTTAAGGCAAATATTTTATCTAGAGAGCAGGTCAATCAAAATGCCGATACCTTAATGAGAAAGACAGGGATTTCCAGTGTCGCAAAACATGATGTTAAAAAGGTTTCAGGTGGGCAGCTGCAACGTGCATCTATTTGCAGGGCGTTGATTAATCAGCCAAATATTTTATTTGGGGATGAACCTACCTGGGCGTTAAATAGTAGTACCACTAAAGAAGTAATGAATATCATCAACGATGTAAATGCTGAAGGGACAACCGTCATTATTGTGTCCCATGATGCGAAAGTGGCAGCGAGGGCAGACCGGGTGATATTTCTAATGGATGGAAATATCCATGATGAATTGAGATTGGGAAAATGTGTTGGAGACGAACAGACAAAATCATCACGTGAGAAAAGGCTATTCGAGTGGTTAGAAACTCAGGGATTTTAGAAAGGAACATCTACATAAATGTTGAATTGTAGGCTAATGAGTACCTGAGGGTAAAGTGGGAAACTATCATTCCAACTTTACCCTCTTTTTGTATATTCAAAAAATACAAATTATTTTAAAATAATGATATTGTTGGTAATTTTCTCTAAAATAAAAATAAATCAGTGTTTTTCTAATGAATACAATTGTGTTTTTTGAAAAAACATATTATACTAAGATAATCAATTCAGGTGTTGTAACTAAGAGAAGGTAATGTAATATTTTCCTATTTTTACCATTTAATATTATGAATCATTGCCTACTTAAGCCTTGATGAACAAAGTAATTACATGGTTAGCTTGCCTGAATTTTCAACTATTTATGAAAGAGGGAAACAGCGTGGCAAATAAAGAATTAAAAAGAGGATTGGAATCGCGCCATATTCAGATGATTGCTTTGGGCGGTACAATCGGTGTTGGTTTATTTATGGGCTCCGCCAGTACAATTAAATGGACAGGTCCATCTGTATTGCTGGCTTATGCCATTACTGGGATTTTTATATTTTTCATTATGCGTGCCATGGGAGAAATGTTGTATTTAGAGCCAAGTACAGGTTCATTTGCGACTTTTGGACACAAGTATATCCATCCATTAGCAGGTTATATGACGGCTTGGAGTAACTGGTTTCAGTGGGTAACCGTTGGTATGGCTGAAATAATTGCAGTTGGGACATACATGAATTATTGGTTCCCAGATTTACCTGGTTGGATTCCTGGTATTATTGCAATGATTATTCTTGGTGCGGCAAACTTAATTTCCGTAAAATCGTTTGGTGAATTTGAGTTTTGGTTTGCTATGATAAAAATCGTTACTATTGTCTTGATGGTAGCCGCTGGGTTTGGTCTTATATTCTTCGGAATTGGTAACGGTGGAGAGGCAATCGGATTATCAAATTTATGGGAGCACGGAGGCTTCTTTACTGGAGGCTGGACAGGTTTCTTTTTCGCTCTATCATTAGTTATCGGTGCGTATCAAGGTGTTGAATTAATAGGGATTACGGCTGGTGAAGCAAGAGATCCTCAAAAGACGCTAACAAATGCAATAAACAGTATTATTTGGCGTATTTTGATTTTCTATATTGGGGCAATCTTTGTCATTATAACCGTTTATCCTTGGGATGAGTTAAGTGCAATTGGTAGTCCGTTTGTAGCAACCTTTGCAAAAATCGGAATTACAGTTGCTGCGGGACTTATTAACTTCGTTGTCATCACTGCTGCCATGTCTGGATGTAATAGTGGTATTTATAGTGCAGGACGGATGCTTTATACATTGGGAATCAACGGACAAGCTCCAAAGATCTTTACAAAGGTATCAAATAATGGTGTACCACTATTAGGTACGATTGGAGTACTAGTCGGTTTAGCAGTTGGCGTTGTTTTAAGTTATATTGCACCCGAAAATATCTTCGTATATGTATACAGTGCAAGTGTACTTCCCGGTATGGTGCCTTGGTTTGTTATTCTAATCAGTCAAATTAATTTTAGAAAAGCAAAAGGTGCAGAAATGGACAAACATCCATTTAAAATGCCGTTTGCTCCTTACACAAATTACTTAACAATTGCCTTTTTAGTGATGGTATTAGTCGGAATGTGGTTTAATGATGATACGCGTGTGTCACTAATTGCAGGTATCGTTTTTCTAGGCCTCGTTGCAGTTAGCTTTTACGCATTTGGAATCAACAAGGCCGTTCCGGCAGATGTTGAATTAAAGGAAAAAGGAAGATTAGTTAAGGTTTTTTAGGGAGCTTAAAAACATCGTTCTCGAATCTTTACCGAATTAACAAAATATTAGTACAGAAAAAAACTCAGAGATATAAAAAAATCTCTGAGTTTTTTGTTGGTTATTGAAACTAAGCACCCAGGTGACCTTGTTATAGCATCTTCATTAATATTTTTCCTTAAATTGTAAAAGATATAATAAAAATGATGTTAGGGGTCTACAAATGGATTCGATTATGAAGAATTTAGATTTAAATGCAAAAGGACTTTGGTTGCCAGTATCCTTAGGATTAATAATATTATTGTATGCTCTTCTTATGCCTAAGAAGGAGATCGGTTGGAGAGAGCTTTATATTACAATAGGTGTAATTGGGTTTATGACCTGGGTTACAGATAGCATATTTGCCAAATACTTAGATTTAGTAGATTTTGGTCATCCTAAAATTGTAGGATTAGGTGAATTTATAACTTACAACTTTGTTCCTTCATCCCTGTCAGTAATTTATTTAAACTATTTGAATTCAAACAATAAATGGAAATTAGTCATCGTATTTACAATTATTTCTTTTTTTATTGAATGGGCAGTGGAAAGGGTGGGATACATGAAACTTACCCATTGGAACCATCTGTTTAGTATACCAATATTCTTCTTTGTATATAGTTTTATCTTGCCTTTGCATCTTAGGATCATAAAGTGTAAAAAAGAGTAATTCCGTTGTAGAACTGGAGGACAAGTTATTGTAAAAAACAGGCGTATGTTAAAATAAAGATAGAGGAAATAACAAGAACAGGAAAGGTGGTTTTCTGTATTGGAAATTCATTTTCAACCAGTTACTCATCTTCGTTATTTAACAGACCCTTATATAATGGAGGGATAAAAATGGTTCTGGTTATTGTTCTTAATATTATTGCAGTTGTAGGAATAATCTATGGAATCGTAAAGAAAAACCAAAAGTTGCTTGTCTCATCAGTAATTGGGTTGATTATCCTTGAGATTTTAATACTAGTTTATAATTATTTATACTCACAAAATCCTTATTAAAATGTTTATCTTCGCTTTTCCAGAAGAATAAAGCTCAATTTATTCATTTTTTCAACCAAGCAATTTTATCGAAAAATATTACATCTGGCCTGGTTCAGAGCAAAGCTATTTAAATCCTGGGAAGGGCGGGAACCCAATCGTTGAAACAAAAAGAGGAAAGAAGGAAATTCGTCTTACTGAATCCTCTACAATGACCAAGTAGATGCAGTTAAACAGTACAAGAAGAAATTAATTCCAATAGTCTACATTCGGATAGCTTACAAGGTCTAAATTAACAACAATATAGTATGATAGTGTATGTTTACTTAAATGAAAGTGCGTTAATCTAGCAGTGATTAACGCACTTTTTTTGTTGTTTAGGAAATTATAAGATTATCAACTTATGGACAACTGTAAGGAAAAAATTGAAAGCGTATTATTATTTGTATAAAAACAAACCAAAATTAAATGACTATTTTCTGTTGTAATTATGAAATTATTGTGACTTTATTACTAGATTTTTATAATTCAAAAAGTAAAATCATTAACTTTTATAGGAAAATAGGTGGGATAATTTGGCGCAAAATCCCATTGTATCAAGGTTTCTACATACAAAAGATTGTTGAATTTTCTAGTATTTCACTACTAAACACTACGTCAATGGGGTTGTAAACTATTACAAGGCATATATTGACAAAAAACAGCAATAAATTTATCATCATCATTAATTGCTGGAATGTAAGTGAGTGTTTACTCCGCTTAGGAGAGAAAGGGTAATATATGATGATCTTGTTACATAGAAAAGATGGTATTATCACTTCTACTATAGAGGCGTTACATGATGTTGGTATCCAAAATTTGTCAACCAAAGAAATAGCCAAACGTGAGGGGGTTTCTGAAGGTACATTATTTAGACACTATAAAAATAAAACAGAGATTTTGCTCGCTGTTTTAGAGCACTACAGTCAATATGACGATGATATTATTCAAACATGCATTAATAGGGAATTAGCCCCGATTGAGACATTACGCAACTACATTCTTTCATATGCAGAGTATTACACAAACTATCCAGAAATTACTACAATTGTGCATGCTTACGACAGTCTTATGCGTGATCCACTGCTAGAAAATAAGGTAAGATCTATTATCATTAAGAGAACGAACTTCATACAAATAACAATTGAAAAAGCTATTGAAATAGGTGAGTTAAGAGGACATATTCACAGTGGTTATTTAACTGACTTAATAGTAGGTGGCTTTAGAGCAACTTGTTTAAGGTGGAGAATGGAAAAACAAAGTTTTTCATTAAAAGATAGAACTATTTGGATGATTGATATGTTAATAGATGGTTTTGTTAAAGAATGAAATAGAGGGGAGGCGACAACGATGAATGAACAATATAATGATCCCATGTTAGAAGCATTTTTATTTGAAACATCACAACAGGTTGAGGAATTAGAACAATCTGTTATTAATGCAGAAACAACAGGTGAATTTTCTACCGAAAACGTAAATGAAATATTTCGTATCATGCACACTATAAAAAGCTCAGCTGCGATGATGTTATTTATTAATGTATCAACAATCGCTCATACACTTGAAGATCTATTCTACTTTTTAAGAGAAAAAAAACCAACAAAAGTAGATACGTCAATACTTAGTGATTTAGTACTTGAAGGGATTGACTTTATCAAACTTGAGCTTGAGAAAATAAAAAATGGTGATCAGGCAGATGGTGATGAAGCACAATTGATTCAAAAAATAACTGAACATTTAAACATTCTTAAACAAATAAATGGGATAGACTCATCCTTTGAAAAAAAGGAATTAAAGGAATCTAAGCAACAGTACTATATAAGTCCCGAAAATTTACATAGTCAGAACAACAACTCGAATGCTTTTAAATCTATTATCCATTTTCAAGCTGGAATCGAAATGGAGAATATTAGAGCATATATGATAAAACATAATCTTCAGGACTTCTCAAATGAAATCTACCATATTCCTGAGGATATTACAGATAATAATGAGAGTGCAGAAGTAATAAAAAGAGATGGGTTTATTTTATATTTTAAAAATAATAAGTCAATAGCTGAAATGCATGAATTTTTTAGTCAATTACCAGCTATAGATTTCTATGATTTAATCCAGATCGATAACATCGATCAACAACAGAGTGAAAATAACATATTCTTAGAAAATAAATTAAATTTTCCAGAAGATGATAAAAGAGTATTAGATTTCCCAACAAATCCTCAAAATAAAATGATTAGTGTTAATGTTCAAAAGTTGGACTTGCTGATGGATTTGGTAGGAGAACTGGTCATTTCTGAAGATATGGTAACCAAAAATCCAGATTTAAAAGACATGCATCTAGAAAATTTCCAAAAGGCTGCTAGACAATTACGAAAAATAACGAGTGAAATCCAAGATATTGTCATGTCAATACGAATGGTCCCACTTGGTCCAACTTTCTTTAAAATGAATCGAATTGTTAGAGACATGAGTAAGAGCCTTATGAAAGAAGTACATTTAGAAATTTCAGGAGAAGAAACAGAAGTTGATAAGAACATTATCGATAATTTAAGTGATCCCCTAATGCATATCGTTCGAAATGCATTGGATCATGGTCTAGAACCGACCGAGGAAAGAGTTTCAAGTGGTAAGACTAGAGAAGGTGTAATCTCACTTGAAGCAAAAAACGCAGGCAGCGAAGTAGTAGTTACCATCAAGGATGATGGAAGAGGTTTAAATAAAGATAAGATTATTTTAAAAGCAATGCAGAACGGATTACTAACAAAATCTCCTGATGAAATGACAGACAGAGAAATATTTAATCTTATCTTTTTACCTGGATTTTCCACTAAGGATGTTGTCACAGAGTATTCTGGTAGAGGCGTAGGAATGGATGTTGTCAACAAAAATATTGAAGCCGTGGGAGGTTCTATTTATGTTGATAGTATAGAGAAGAAAGGTACCACAATCACAATAAAAATACCTTTAACCTTGGCTATAATAGAAGGAATGAATATTAAAGTAGGACAGTCTCGATATACCATACCACTTACGTCTATTAAAGAATCCTTTCGGCCTAAAAAGGATGATGTATTTATTGACCCCGATGGAAATGAAATGATTATGATTCGGGGAGGTTGCTATCCAGTATTGAGATTACATAAGTTTTTTAACGTAAAAACAGAAATTATTAACTTTCATGAAGGTATTTTAATCATGTTAGAGCATGATCAAAAAGCAATTTGCCTTTTTGTTGATGAACTTCTTGGAGAACAACAAGTAGTCGTTAAAGCATTACCTGATTATATAAAGAATTTAAAGAAAATTAAAGGACTAGCTGGGTGCACGTTATTAGGTGATGGAAGCATTAGCTTAATATTGGATGTGGACCATTTATATTAAGCAGTAACTAAGCTTAGTGTACGAAGACATTCACTTTTGTTATTTGGAAGGAGGAAAAGTACATGAAAGAAAGCTTTGAACAATCAATCATTCAAGAAGAGGATACTCAAAAAGGGAAGTATTTAACTTTCATTTTAGGTAATGAACATTATGGAATAGAAATTAAATATGTAACTGAAATAATTGGAATACAAGAAATTACGGAAATACCTGGAAGTACCAGAATACATAAAAGGAATTATTAATCTTAGAGGAAAAATCATTCCAGTTATGGATGTGAGATTAAGGTTTAAAAAACCTACAAGTCATTATAATGACCGTACATGTGTCATTGTTATTGATATTAGAGGGATTTCAATTGGAATGATTGTAGACAGTGTATCAGATGTATTATCAATACCAGATAACGAAATTGTTCAACCACCTGTAGTTGGGAATGGTGGAAACAAGTACATAAAAGGGATTGGCAAAGTTGGAGACGACGTAAAACTCATTTTGGATTGCCACAAGTTACTTAATGATGAAGAAACGGAAAATCTAGGAAACTTACAGGGATAATGGAGGTAGTAAAATGTCGTGGTTTCGTAATTTGAAAATTAAAGTTAAGTTAATATCATGTTTTGTAGTACTTGCAATTATTACAGGTGTGGTAGGTTTAATTGGGATAAATTCTATGAATTCCATTAAGAATAGTAGTGAAGATATGTATAACAATAATACAGTACCTTCACTAAGACTCTCAGAACTTCAAACTAATTTACAGGAAGTTCGTTCAAATCATTTATTAGCCATTTATGAAAAGAATCCAGAAAGTTTTCAAACCAGAATCGATACAATTGGAAAATTAGTAGAAAAAAATAATGAGATTATAAAAGAATATGAAGCAACGATTCGTGTTGGTGAAGATGAAAACCGAATGCTTTATAATAATGCAAAAGAGAGTTTGGCTAAATATCGCGAAGCTAGGAATGCTAACCTTGATATGGTGAAAAATCTTAAATATGATGAAGCTCTAGAGAGGTTAGGCTTTGTTTCTGATACAAGGTCAAAATTAGATGAAGATGTTCAAGCCTTAATAGACTACAACAAAAATAGTACAACAAAAATGCTTGCTAACCAAACAAAAAACTTTTCTGAAAAAACCACATTGATGATTATTATAATTGTTATCGGAATTATTCTTGCCCTTGTATTAGGTCTATTAGTATCAAATATTATTAGTAAACCAATTAAAGTCCTTGTGGATGCAGCTAATAAAATTGCAGATGGAGACCTTGATGTAGAGATAGACATTAATTCTAGGGATGAAGTAGGTATTTTAGGAAACGCCTTCAAAAAAATGTTAGATAATTTTAATGATGTAATGTCTAATATGAATGCCGCTTCAGAGCAGGTAGCATCTGGTTCGAAGCAGGTATCTTACTCAAGTATGGCACTTTCCCAAGGTGCAACTGAGCAAGCTAGTTCTATCGAGCAACTAACAGCTTCTATTGAAGAAATTTCCTCACAAACGAATCATAATGCGAAAAATGCTGCTCAGGCAAATGATTTAGCAGAAATCGCTAAAAAGGATGCAATACAGGGAAATGATAGAATGAGTGAAATGTTAAGGGCGATGGAGGAAATTAATGAATCCTCTAGCAATATTTCTAAAATTATTAAAGTAATTGATGAAATTGCTTTCCAAACCAATATTCTTGCACTAAATGCGGCGGTTGAAGCTGCACGTGCTGGACAGCATGGAAAAGGATTCGCTGTGGTAGCAGAAGAGGTTCGTAATTTAGCGGCAAGAAGTGCAAATGCAGCCAAAGAAACTACTGTCATGATAGAGGGTTCAATTAAAAAGGTTGAAGACGGAACCAAAATTGCAAATGAAACAGCTGAAGCATTAACTAAAATCGTTGAAGGAGTAACAAAAGCTGCAACACTAGTAAATTCTATTGCTGTTGCTTCAAATGAACAGGCATCTGGTATTACACAAGTTAACCAGGGAATTGCCCAAGTTTCAGAAGTGGTACAAACAAACTCCGCTACATCAGAAGAAAGTGCAGCTGCAAGTGAGGAATTATCAAGCCAAGCAGAACTTCTAAGTGAAATGGTAAGGCGGTTTAAATTAAAGAGAGGTGGAACAAATTCCTATTCAAGAAAGGAAGAATTAAGTCCTGAAGTTTTAAGAATGATAGAGCAAATGAGTGATAAGGAAGGAAGTGCATCCTCCTTATATGATGCAAGACAACAAGTAGCTGCCACAAGGCATTCAATTGATTTAAGTGATAAAGATTTCGGGAAATATTAATATAATAAATAGTTCAGAGAGTATCCGTGGATACTCTCTCCTTAGTATAGAGGTGTCATTGTGGCTGTAATATCTGATCAAGAGTTTAAACAACTTGCTGAGTATATCCAAAAACATTATGGAATTTATTTAAAAAATGAAAAGAAGACCCTTGTAGCTGGTCGCCTTCAACATGTGTTGGCTGATCAAAACTTCAAAAGTTTCACAGAGTACTTCGAATATTTAGTTAATGATAAAACGAAAAAAGCCAGTACAATCCTCATGAACAAAATCACGACGAATCACACATTTTTTATGAGAGAAGTTGATCACTTTCATTTTTTTCGGGATCAAGTCCTTCCTTATTTAAAAGCGACGATTACAGATAAAGATTTACGAGTTTGGAGTGCAGGTTGTTCAACAGGTGAGGAACCATATACTCTTTCAATGATTATAAATGATTTTTTTGGTGAGGAAAAGGTTTGGTGGGACACAAAAATACTGGCAACAGATATTTCCGAGAGAGTCCTCCAAATAGCGAAAACAGGTACATATTCAAATGAACAAATTGCGGCAATCCCAACAATGTGGAAATTGAATTATTTTAAGAAGCTTAATGGAGAGACGCAACAATTAATTCATAAAATTCAAAATGAAATTATTTTCAGGAAGTTTAATCTAGTGGATTCAACTTTCCCTTTTAAAAAGAAATTTCATGTGATTTTTTGTCGAAACGTTATGATTTATTTTGATACTCATGCAAAAAATGATTTAGTAAACAGATTCTATGAATATTTAGAGCCCGGTGGCTATTTATTTATTGGTCATTCTGAATCATTAAATCGCGATTCCACTAAGTTTAAATATGTTATGCCTGCTGTGTACAGGAGAGAATCCTGACTAAATTTCCCAGAAGACTTTGAAAAAAGAGTTGATTATTTTGGTAACAAAAATAATAAGGGTGTTAGTGGTTGATGATAGCCTAGTTTTTCGAGAGATTATATCAAGGGGCATCTCCTCAAACCCCAATATTGATGTAGTAGCTACGGCAAAAGATCCATATGAAGCAAGAGATAAAATTCTAGAATTCCACCCTGATGTAATAATATGTGATATTGAAATGCCTAAGATGAATGGAATTGAGTTTATAAGAAAATTACTCCCACAGTATCCTATACCAGTTGTTGTGGTGAGCTCTATAAGTGAGGCAGTACTAGAGTCTATAAATGCTGGTGCAGTCGAATTTGTAACGAAACCTGATGTCCAACGCCTGAAAGGCATCGAAAGCTTTTTAAATGAACTTATAGCCAAAATTAAAATTGCTTCAAAAGCGAAAGTAATCGGGACAAACTATACATTTCCTTCAGCAAGTAGGAAACGAGCGGTACCAACAAATAGAGATAAAATTATAGCCATGGGATCCTCAACTGGAGGAACAGAGGCATTATTTAGTATCCTGAAAAGTTTACCCAATAATGTTCCAGGAATTGTCGTTGTTCAACATATTCCTCCGACTTTCTCAAGCATGTTTGCAAATCGTCTAAATCAACAAACTGCTTTCCAAGTGAAAGAGGCTGCCACTGGAGATATAGTTGAACCAGGGACGGTACTTATTGCACCTGGTGATCAGCATATGAAAATTGTTAAGGTAGGAGATGTTTATAAAGTAAGATGTTTTGTCGGAGAGAAGGTAAGTGGGCATTGTCCGTCTGTGGATGTACTATTTGAGTCAGTAGCTAAAGAAGTTGGTCACCAAGCAATCGGAGTTATTTTAACGGGAATGGGATATGACGGTGCAAAGGGGCTTCTTGCTATGAAACGAAAAGGCGCATTTACAATCGGTCAAAATGAAACGTCCTCTGTTGTCTACGGAATGCCGAAAGTTGCCTTTAATATTGGTGCGGTTAGTACACAAGGTTCTTTAGCAAATATTCCAGGGCTAATTTTACAAAGTTTAAATCAGTAGGTGTTAAAAATGGAAAAAGTGATCGGTTTGGGCGATGTTGTTATTTCAAGTAACAAGGATGATATTCTCAAAACTTACGCATTAGGATCTTGTATTGGAATTACCGTGTATTCTAGTCGAAGGAAAGTAGGGGGATGGGGCATATTGTCCTTCCAAGAACAATGGATTTGCAGAATGCGAGCGAAAAGCCGGGTTATTATGCTTTAACAGGTGTTCCATTCCTAATAAATAAAATTTGTACTGAGTACAAGTGTTCAATTTCTGAGTTAGAAGTGAGTTTATTTGGAGGGGCGAACTCAATCCGAGAGAAGGATTCTTTTCAGATTGGAAAGAGAAATGCTGAAGAGGTTTTAAAGATGTTAAAAATATTAAATATTAAACCTGTAAGTACAGAAATTGGTGGATATTCGAGTAGAACGATAGAAATGGATATTTTGTCAGGAAATGTGAAAGTAATTAAACAACCGATAAGGTTCTAAAAGGAGATCAGTTGATGATATCAATTAACAATAGTGTATATTCTAAAGCTTCTTTTTTTGAAGCAACACTTGATTGTATTGGTGACGGAGTTATTGCAACTGATTTATATGGAAAAGTTGTATTCCTAAACCAAAGGGCAACTGAAATTACAGGTTGGGCAGTTGAGGAGGCAATTGGAGTTGACTATAGAGTTTTATTTTCCATTATAGACTATGAAACAAGAGAAATTTGTGAAGACATAGTACAAAGGGTCATTGAACAGAAGGAGTCAACTGGCCTCAAAGAAAATACAGTCCTGATCTCAAAAAATCTTGATGAAAAATATGTCTCAGCAAATGCTTCACCGATTAAAAACTTAGATCAGTCTGTAACAGGAGTAGTGCTTGTTTTTCGGGATATTAGCAAAATTAAAAAAATGGAAATATCAATCAAAAATGAAAGGGATAACTTTGAAAATATATTTAATACCGCCCCAATTGGGGTAATCGTAGTGGATGAAAATAATACAATAAAAAAAATAAATGAGAATGCCCTCAGGTATATAGACAGTGAAAACGAGCCTATTATTGATCAACTTATAGGCAATGGAATTGGATGCAGTGGTTCACTTGAAAATGAAAGAGGATGTGGTTATGGACAAAATTGTCAGGGGTGCTATATTAAAACTGCAATTGAAATGGCAGTTTTGAATGGAGTATCCACAAAAAACTTAGTTTTTCCAAAGGTACTTGTTCGGGGTAAGAAATCAAAAGTAATTTGGTTTAAAGCAAGCACGACACCAATGATGGTTAATGGGAAAAACCATGCCGTAATTGTTTTACTAGATATAACTAATAATAAGAACAGAGAAGAAGAGATTCTGAAGGCAAGAGACCAATATTTAACGATGTTAGAAACATTTCCTTACATGATTTGGAAAACAAATATTCATGGGGAATTGGTCTACATAGATAAAAAATGGTTTGAATATTTTGGAAAGTCTCAAGAGAATGATTTATTAAATGATTGGATGAATTATGTTCATCCTGAAGATCAGGTTAAGTTGAAAGAAATTCACGACATTTCCATCACCAATCAAAAACCTCATGAATTTGATATTAGGGTCATAAATTATAAACGAGAATTACGCTGGATTCATATTGAAATAAGACCTTACTTCTATGAAAAAAATTTTGACGGTTATATGAGTATGGCTACAGATATTACAGAACGGAAATATGCAGAAGAACGATCTGAAAGATATCAGATTTTATCAGAACGTTCAAATGATATTATTCTTTTTGTTGATGTTGACGGAAGGATAATTGATGCAAACGCTGCTGCATTGAATGTTTATGGTTATAGTCATAAAGAATTAACTTCTATGAATGTTAAAAGTTTAAGAAAAGAACCGTCACTTACTGATTCACACTTACAACAAGCTTTAGATAAAGGCTTGTATACTGAAACGATCCACCTACGCAAAGATGGTGGTGCTTTTCCCGTTGAAATTAGCTCACAAGGAGCAAATTTTGGTGATAAAAGGGTAATAGTTAGTTTTATAAGAGACATTTCTACTAGAAAAAAAGCTGAAAAGGCTTTAATAGATAGCGAAGAAAAGTTTCGGTTAATCTTCCAAAACACCTCTAATGGGCTCTTTGTAGTGGAAGTTACTGAACATAATGATAAAGGAAATTTAATTGAAGTAAATGAACGTGCATGCACTATTTTCGGATATAAGAGAGATGAACTTCCTTATTCAAGTCCATTTCTTTTTATTGAAGATGGGGATAAAAAGGAAAAACTTATTAGAAAAAGAGATGAACAATTAAAACACGGAGAATCAAAGGTGGAACTCAGGTGCAGGAATAAGAATAATGAGTTAATTGATATCGAAGTAATTAGTCGTGTTTTTATTCACAATGAAAAGAAAGTCTTGTTAGAGATGGTTCGAGATGTGACAGAACGAAATAAAGTGGAAAAGGAAATTACAGAAAATAAACAAAGATATCAATCATTGTTTTTAAACATGAAAGATGGCTTTGCATTATATAAAACGGTTTGGGATGAAGAAGGACTTCCAATTGATTTTACTTATGTAGAAGCTAACTTATCTTATCAGAGAATTGTTAATAGTGTTGATAATAAATTATCACAACATTTCCCTAAAGCCCATCATAAATTAATAAGTTTGATTAGGAATGCATATATAAAAAAAGGACAATTTAAGAGTCTACAAATTAAAAATTATTTTTCTGATGATTTACAAAAATGGCTTTCTATATCGGTTTTTTCACCTTCCTCTGGACACATAGCGTTTATTATTAAGGATATAACGAAGGAAAAAAATTCGTATACCAAGCTTTATCAAAGTGAAAAAAAGTACCATTCATTATTCATGAACATGAATGGTGGTTTTGCTTTCTGTAAGGTTAACTTTGATCATAAGGAACAACCAGTGGACTTTGAATTTTTAGATGTAAATGATTCTTTTGAAAAAATAATAAAATTAAATCAATTGAAAGGAATGAGAAATTCTCAATTAAAGGAAATTGGGATTAACCACACAGAACCACATGAAAAAATATTATGGGAAATTGCGTCAAATCCAGGAAGGAAGAAGGAATTCGAAATTTTTTCCCAACAAAATAATGAATGGTACTCTGCTGTGGTTTATAGTCCTGAAAAAGATTACTTTGTTGTTATGTTATTTGACATTACTGAACGTAAGTTCGCTGAAATAAAATTAGAAAAGGCAAAACTTGAGGCGGAACGAGCTAATCATGCGAAAAGTGAATTTTTGGCCAATATGAGTCACGAAATAAGAACACCTTTAAACGGTATGCTGGGTATGATTGATTTGACATTGTTAAGTAATTTATCCTTTGAACAAAAGGACAATTTACTTACAGCAAAAACCTGTGCGAACTCATTGCTACAGATTATTAACGACATTCTTGATTTTTCTAAGATGGAAGCTAGGAAGCTTACGATTGAAAAAATAAATTTCAATATTCATCAACTAGTTGAAGAAACGGTTAAGCTGCACTCACGAAGCACTGCAGAGAAAAACATAGAATTAAACTATTCGTTATCTTCAGCAATCCCAGAAAATATAAAAGGTGATCCAAATCGGATTAAGCAAGTAATAAATAACTTACTTAGTAATGCAGTTAAGTTTACTGATCAGGGTGAAGTCAGCTTAATTATAAGGAAAATAGCCGAAACAGCGAAGGATGTAACGTTGAAGTTTTCAATTATTGATACAGGGATAGGGATTGCGAAAGAAGATATGGGTAAATTGTTTAAAAGCTTCAGTCAAGTTGACGGATCTTTTACCAGAAAAGTAGGTGGTACAGGGCTTGGGCTTGTTATTTCAAAGCAATTAATTGAGATGATGAATGCTGAAATATTCGTTGAGAGTAGCGTAGGAGTTGGAAGTACATTCTCTTTTATTATTACCTTTGATAAAGGTGAAAGGGTCGAAGATGATAATATCAGCATAGAACCCCCGAAAGAAAACGGGATTTCATATTCAATTCTTCTCGCAGAAGATGATAAAGTAAACCAAAAAGTTATTAAAAAAATACTTGAAAATCGAGGACATTCCGTTCAGGTTGCGAATAACGGTATTGAAGCAGTAGAAATGTTTAAAAATGGCAACTTTGATCTTGTGCTTATGGATATTCAAATGCCTGATATGGATGGACTCGAAGCAACAAAAAGAATTAGGGAATTTGGAGGAAGTGCTAAACGGATTCCAATTATCGCTGTTACAGCCTATGCCCTACATGGGGACCGAGAACGCTTTATGAATAATTCTATGGATGAGTATGTGTCCAAACCTATAAATGCAGAAGAATTATTTGAAATCATTGGAAAAGTTATGAAGGTGCCAATGGATCAGGAAAATCTCAGTTTTAGATTAAACGAAAACGGTGAAATTGAATTTTTCCATAAGAAACCTGAGGAGGCTGTTGGATTAAGTCAACCATCTTCTTTTAAAGAGTTAAGTAAATTAGTAGATGAACTAATGTCTAAACTACAACAAAGTGAAATGGAATCAATTGATAATCTTGCGCATAGAATAAAAGTCCTGGCCAACTTAATCGGTTTGGATGAAATTAAAACTATGGCATTTAAGACTGAATTGGCATCAAGAAGAGGTAATTTAGTTGAAACCTATCAGTTTTCTTTAAAAATCCATGATGAGTTTAAGATTCTCGAAAAAGCTATTAACTTATAAAGGAGTAATAACAATGAAAATACTAATTGCCGAAGATGATCTAGTAAGCAGAAAATTTCTTTTAAAGTTTTTCTCGGGGTATGGAGAATGTGATGTGGTGGTAGACGGTCTTGAAGCACTAGATGCCTTTCTGATCGCAGTGAAGGAAAATTCTCCATATGACCTCATTTGTTTAGATATTATGATGCCCAAAGTTGATGGAGTTAAGGTACTTAAAGCAATTAGAGATTACGAAAAACAGACTAAGGTTTCAAGTGATAAAAAGGCAAAAGTCATTATGATAAGTGCATTGGCAGATACACAATATGTACACAAAGCATTTGATATTGGTTGTGAAGCTTATGCAGCCAAACCTGTTGATATTGAAAAATTAATGAATGTAATGAAGAAGTTAGAACTAATCGTTGACTAAGTTGGTTTTATTAGTGTTAATTAGATTGTTTCATTTAGATTAAGTATTTGATTGTAAATTACAATGATTAGTCATGATAAATCAAAGGAGTACGTTGGGGAAGGGGTATTTTGGAAAAATTTCAACATATTAGTCAATACAACATTTTTAAAGAAAAACTGAACGTTATTCATAGTAATAAATATGAAAATTTGTTGATACAAAACAACAAAGATATAATTGCAATTATCGATCCTAATGGTCAAATCAAATACATAAATCCAACAATAGAAAGGGTTTTAGGTTATAGAGCTTCAGAGAGTATAGGTACTATGCTCGTCAAATATATTAATTTTGAACATCTTTATATTTTTCAAAATCTGATTAATGAAATTATGAAAAATCCCAATATTTCAGTCCGAACTGAATTAAGACTAAAACATAAAAACAATTCTTATATCTGGTGTGAAGTACAGGGAACTAATTATTTTAGTGATCATCAAATAAATGGAATTGTCATTTACGTTAGAGATATTTCAGAACAAGTGAGACTAGCAGGAGTAAGTAATCAAAATACTTATTTTGATTACTTGACTGGGTTACCGGATCGTAGGAGTTTCGAGAATAAATTAAATCAAGAAATAGAAAAAGCCAGTAACAATAAATCTATTTTTGCGTTATTGTTATTAGATTTAGATGAATTTAAACATTTAAATGATTCCCAAGGGCACCATATGGGAGATCAGTTACTAAAAGATGTTTCAGTAAGGATTAAAGCTGCTTATGATGAAGACGTATTTTTGGGCAGACTCGGTGGAGATGAATTTGTTTTTTTGCTTAAAGATATAAAAAAATTCGCAGAAATTCATAAAAATGCCAAGAAATTGGTAAATCTAATTAATAATACTCCATTCAAAATTAATGATAATGAATTTTTTTTATCAGTAAGTATTGGAGTAAGTACATATCCTCATTCAGGGATAAATCTTAGCGTATTATTGAAAAATGCAGAAATGGCAATGTACCATGCAAAGAATAAAGGGAAAAATCAATATCAATTCTTCTCCCCAACCATGGATGTAAATAGTAATAAACAGTTTACATTAAGGAATGATATGAACAGAGCTATAAATAATGAAGAATTTGTTATATATTATCAACCACGCTTTGATCCAATCACCAATAAAACTACTGGTGCAGAAGCGTTAATACGATGGCAGCATCCAAAATGGGGAATGATACCACCGAATCAATTTATTCCATTGGCGGAGGAAACCGGTTTAATTAATCCCATTGGTGAATGGCTAATTAGGAGAGTTTGTAACCAAATTAAGGCGTGGGAACGAGAAAACATAACACCTTTAAAAACTTCTATTAATTTGTCCTCTTTACAATTACAGAAACCTAACTTTGTAGAATTGGTTTCCTCGATACTTGTTGAGGTGGGGCTTGATCCAAAATTTTTAGAATTTGAGATCACTGAGAGTGTAATTATAAATAGAGAAGAACAAGTCTTAAAGACATTAACTGAAATTAATAATATTGGCATAACGATAGCACTAGACGATTTTGGGACCGGATATTCAGCTTTAAGTTATTTGCGGAAATTTCCATGTAAAACAATTAAGTTAGATAAAAGTCTTATAGATGGTATTCATAACGTTGTTGAAAATTATCAAATAGCAGCAGCTATTATTAACCTTTGTCAAAGGCTGAAGAAATCTGTAGTAGCCGAAGGCGTCGAGACAAAAGAACAGTTAGATATATTAAGGCAATTATCCTGTAATGAGATTCAGGGTTATATTTATAGCAAACCATTGGATGAGTATGAATATGAAAGAAATTTGTATAACGGTGAATGGTTTAAATCTGAAACTTAAGTATTTTGAGTTAGGAGAGGTTTACTCTCAACTAAAAAGTATAATATCAAGAAATTAAAAATAGAAGGCTCGGAATTTTACCATGCAGAACCTTTTAGGGTGACTATTAAAACTAGGAAGAATTAAATTCCTAGTTTTTTTGACTTTAAACTTTATTATGGATTAGGCCTCAAAGAAGAAACAAGGTTAAAACCAAAAAGTAACTTCTGTAACTAATTCTCATTTATAAACACTAAAGTTAGTAACATTAAAACAAAAATTATGTTAATAAAATATAATCTATTTACACAAAAGAAGTCACATGTTATTATCTCATTTTCGAGATGTTTTATTTTGAGGTTTTTTACGGTATTCTGGGAAAATAAAAGTCTAAACAGAAAGAGATGTGGAAAAAATGGATTTTATTGAATTAGCAAAAGCTAGACGTTCGGCCACAAACTTCCAAAAAGATGTAAAAATAACAGAAAAGGAATTAAGAGAAATATTTGAGGTGGTTAAGAGCCATCCTTCTAGTTATAATCTTCAAACAACACATTATTATGTCGTCACATCTGAAGAAAAGAAAGCACAAGTTAAAGAAGCATCATATGGACAGCACAAAACCCTCAGTGCATCTGCCACTATTATCGTATGTGGAGATAAGGAAGGTTATAAAGAAGCTCCCCGCTTATACGAAGGAATGAAAGTGTTGGGAATTATAGATAAATATGAATATGAACGAACTATTGAGTTAATTAATAACCTTTTTGCAAATAATCCGAGATTTGTAGAAGAAGATAATGTTCGAAACGCTTGTTTATCCGCCATGCTCTTCATGTTATCAGCAAAGGATAAAGGCTGGGATACATGTCCAATGCATGTTCAAAATGTCGATATAATCAAAGAAATCTATGGGATTCCTGATCACCATCAGCCAATTTTAATGATTCCAATCGGGAAAATGACCACACATAATATTCGTCCTCGGGGTTATCGAAAGCCTGTTGGCGAATTTGTGCATTTTAGTGATTAATACATAGGTAAAATTAGAGCTTCAGTTAAAGTTTATTTACATTATGAAATACATCTAAATGTCTTATTCTCGTATGACCATGATTTTATTAAAATTGGACGGCAATAAAAACCCCTTATTGGATGGTACAGAATCATCCAAATTGATTTAAGATTAAATGGTCAAATTTTATAATCAAGGGGATGATGAGAGATATGACATGGGGAGTAATATTGTCGATTGTTCTTCTAAGTCTTATTAAATTACTAATGACCTGTCTTCCAACGGGTACGGTTGAATGGATTTTAAGTTATTTTGAAACTCATTCTAAGCTTAACGACGAGAATGTTACCGTAACGATTGACCGGAAGCCATTAGACGGGAAGAATAAAGCTCAATTTATTCATTTTTTCAACCAAGCTATTTTTATCGAAAAATATTACATCTGGCCTGGTACAGAGCAAAGATATTTAAATCCTGAGAAGGGCGGGAACCCAATCATCATTAATACAAAAAGAGGCAAGAAAGAAATTCAGCTTTTTGTGTTCCTTTACGAGGATCGTGTAGATGTAGTTAAACAGTACAAGAAGAAAGTAGTAGCGTATAGCCTGCATTCAGATAGCTTACAGGAAACTCAAATACTTGCAATATAGAATAATTAAGTAGCTCAGCTTAAATGAAAGAATGCGTTAATCAACCAGTGATTAACGCATTTTTTTGCATTATGTGCTTCAGTTCCATCGCGGGGACTTTGCCAGCTCGGTTAGGGCCCAAATGACATTGAACATAAAGACAGCTATTAGGATTGGTACCCACATGATCCAACATTTGCCGTGACGTTCCCTTAATACACCGATGAAATAGCCGGAGAAAAACAATGTAACCATAGCCAATACTAGAAATAACATAAGAAATAATTGCATTTTTTTCGATACTCCATTCTTCAATAGAATTCGTAGAATTTTGAATGCTTAATTATTCGTGATGTACCATGCTAAACCGATAATAGATACTAGAATGACGACGATATAAATAGAAGTCAGTCTAAAGGTATTTTGCTTAGTTTCCTTTTTATAGTTTTCGTCTGATTTTGTTGTAAGTACCAGTGTTCCAATAATAGCGACCACTAGGGTAATGCCAACAAGTCCATAAGCGATTGTCAAAATTTATCCCCCTTTATTCATTACCAGTTTTTCTTTCAGAGAAAAATCCATCCATTAACCTTTGATTCAATTATTTTTGCTTTCTATAAATACATAACAAGTTTATTTTAAGGATAAACAACAAAAGGATAACCATCCAATTACAAAGAAAATAGCCCATCCACTAGATATATTTTTTTTAGAGCTGATATAATTAAATTCATAGAAATATTTAATAGAGGTGAAGTGTATTTTGGAATGGAAACCCAATCGGTCTGATAAAAAGCCCGTTTATAAGCAAATTGCTGATTATATAGAACACGGAATTTCCACTGGATTATTTTCTCCAGCAAGTATGCTGCCTTCTGAACGAGCCCTTGCTGAATCATTGCAAGTAAACAGGAGCACGGTGGTAGCGGCATATGAAGAATTACAGTCTTTAGGTGTAGTAGAAAGAAAAAAAGGAAGCGGAACAAGAATTAGTACAGATATATGGGGATTGACACATAAGCGGATTCCGAACTGGGGGAGGTATTTGGAGGATGGTTCTTTTCTTCCTAATCTTCCTGTGGTCCGAAAACTCCGAATGAAAACGCAGGAACATGCTCTTATTAACATGGCAAGTGGAGAGTTGTCCTCAAACTTATTTCCGAACAAACAATTTCAACATTTATTTTCACAGCACCTGTTTACTGGACATTTAGGCTATGATCACCCTCTGGGGAATGAGGAATTACGCGAGACTATATCTTCCCATATCAAGCAATATAAGAATATTGTCTCAAATCCCGAGTCTATTCTTATTACATCGGGTGCTCAACAGGCCCTCCATTTAATTGTACAGTGTCTATTGAAACCTGGGGATGCGGTAGCAATTGAGGATCCTTCTTATAGCTATTCCCTTCCCATTTTTCAATCAGCAGGATTAAGAACGTTTCATCTTCCGATTGATGAGCATGGGGTGAATCCTGACGATATTCGAACCATGTACAAGCAGCATCGAATTCGAATGGTCTTTTTAAATCCAGATTACCAAAATCCAACGGGGACCGTATTATCCTTCGAACGTCGCCGCCAAATATTGGCTTTATCGGCTGAGTTTGGGATTCCCATAATTGAGGATGATCCCTACAGTTTAACTTCCTATAATGGTGAAATAAACTCAACGCTTAAGTCAATGGATGATAATGGTAATGTCCTTTATATTAGTTCACTTT
Source organism: Bacillus sp. T3 (assembly GCF_033449965.1). Lineage (NCBI taxonomy): Bacteria > Bacillati > Bacillota > Bacilli > Caryophanales > Bacillaceae > Bacillus > Bacillus sp. T3. Next base: position 3,302,510 of record NZ_CP137761.1, on the reverse strand, counting down.
CCAAAATTGTTGCATCCGGTTTAAGAATCGGATGGGTGACCGGCCCTACAAATGTTATTCAACGACTGGCAGATGCGAAACAACAGGTAGATTTTGGCCACAGCATATTTCCACAATGGGTGGCAAATCAATTTCTTTTATCAGAGCAATTCGATTCACATATTACTCATTTAAGAGTCCAGCTAGAGAATCAGAGAAACCAAATCGTGGAAAGTCTAAATGATTTACTAGGACAAAAGGTTGAATTTTTGTCACCTAGAGGTGGAATCCATCTTTGGGTGAAAGTTAATCAATCTGTAAATGAAAATCAACTATTGGAAGAATCCTTAAAAAAGGGTGTCGCATATGTCCCGGGGAATGTTTTAGGGACAGAAAAAGGGTGCCTTCGTTTCACTTATGGAAGAGCAGGTCAAAACATGATCAAAGAAGGGATCTATCGATTTGCAGAGGCGTTATCAAATGTGGATAAAATATGACCTTAATGAAGGCCTGGTGTGATGCTGCACTAGGTCTTCTTTTTTCTAAACCTTGATACATAAGGATTTTATTGATAATTAAATTTATTTTATGAATGAAAATACATAAATTGGATGAGGAAAAACTTTAAGGATTGGATGGTCCTTTAATTTATGTAAATTCCTTATGATATAGATATAAATACTAGGAATTTACGCAAAGGAGATGGTTAGAAACATAGCAAATACTCGTTTCGTAACTAGGCACAATGAAGTCAATAATAATTGAAATGGAGCTTTATTTACATGAGATATTCTAATTTCATCATGGTTTTACTCTTGCTTATAGGGTTGTTAGCAGGTTGTAGTTCAAAAAATGATTTATCACTGGATTCAAAGCATGCAAAATTTCCAGACTTTGTTTTATCGACCTCGCCACAAGTGCAGGAGACTTATGTAATGGCATCACAGAACCCTGAAGTATTGGCTTCTGTCCCATGTTTTTGTGGTTGCGGTGAAGGGGCCGGCCATATGAGCAATCTTGATTGTTTTGTCAAAAATATGGATTCAGACAATGCAGTAACTGAATGGGACCCACACGGAACCGCTTGAGACATTTGTGTCCAAATCGCCCGTGAGGCGGTAGAAATGAGTCAAGATGGAAAAGAGCTTAAGGAAATTAACAATTATATTAATGAAAAATATGAATCATATGGAACACCGACTCCAACTCCTGTTCCAAACTAATATTATAATCATAAAAAAGAGGTAGTTGAAAATGTATTGCAAAGAATATTGGATTTTAGTGAATGAACTAGTTACTGAAGAAGAGGTTGAAGAATACGAAGAGTTTGAAACAAAAGAAGAAGCTGAGGAGTATAGACGTTCAAATTTACACCGTTATGGAAAATATATGCCCAAAAGAGTTAGAATTACGAAAGAATTTGTTTCAGACTAACATTATCCATTAGTGGTGCTTCAATTATAAATCCAACTATAGACACAAGTAAGTTGTCCACTTGAAACTTTGCAGCATTTTTAAATATCCTTAAACGGTGAAATAATTCTATTTTTTTAAAAGGGCAGTGGTGATCCATTGCCTCTTTTATTTCTATATTTTTTTGGTTTTATAATTACTAGATTCTAAGAATAAGCAGTGGATGATACAAATTCCCGATGATTGGATGGTTTCAAAATTCGACATTGATTTATTATGGAATAGTGCAAGAAAGGATGAACAGAATGAGTTTAATTGAACCCCGAAAATCATTAAGCAAAATTAAGCCATATTTACCTGGAAAACCAATCTGGGAAGTGCAGAAAGAATTAGGTTTAGATAGGGTAATTAAATTAGCTTCTAATGAAAATCCTATCGGACCATCACCAAAAGCTATCAAGGAAATTGGCGGCTGCTTAACAGAATTGAACCGATATCCGGATGCAAATGCCACAAACCTTAAGAATACTATTACAAGAAGGCTTGGTTTGAATGAAAAGAATCTCATCATAACAAATGGAGCAGATGAACTGATTACTTTAGTTTCTGAGACGTTTTTAGAGCCTGGTGTTGAAATCATTGTCCCTTCGCCATCCTTTAGTGAATATGATTTTGGAGCCAATTTAATGGGTGCAAACGTTGTAGCTGTTCCTCTTGGTGAGGATTTTCAATTTAACATTCATGCTATTGTATCTTCCGTAACGGAAAAAACAAAATTAGTATATATTTGTTCCCCTAATAACCCGACAGGGACATATTTGCCTAAGAATAAACTTGATCAATTATTAACGGCCCTACCAAAACATATTCTGGTAGTTTTTGATTCTGCATATAGCCATTTTGCAACAGCTGCTGATTATACAGACGGTATTGAATTTGTTAAAAAGGATTATCCGATTATTGTTCTACAAACCTTTTCAAAAATATATGGTCTAGCAGGACTGCGGGTTGGTTTTGGAATCTCAAGAGAGTCCATTATAAATGATATTTTGAAAGTGAAGGAACCTTTTAATGTCAATTCCTTGGCCCAAGCTGCAGCAACTGCTGCTATTACAGATGAAGATCATGTTGAGGCATCGAAAGAAGTGAACAGGGTCGGACGTGAACAACTGTATCATGCATTTGATGAACTGAAGTTAAAATATTATGAAAGTATGAGTAATTTTGTTTTAGTCGAACTAGGACCTAAAGCAAAGGATATCTATCATCAATTGATGGCAAAAGGAATTATTGTTCGCTATGGAAATACTTGGGGGATGCCAGAGTTTATTCGCATTTCTGTTGGAACATCAGAAGAAAATGCTACCTTGATTGATCAATTAAAAACTATTCTAAACCATTAATAAAGGGGACAGAGCATTGAATGTTTTGGCAAAAAAACTAAATGATACGATAAAAAATGAAAATTCATATATATATGATATGCTCTCCAATCTAGGAAAACATTTATACTATCCAAAGGGCATACTCAGTCAAAGTGCGGAGGCCAGCAAAAAAGCATATCGATTTAATGCAACGATCGGTATTGCTACTGAGAATAATCAGCCAATGCACTTTAAACATATACAGGATCAGTTAGTCGGATATTCACCTAAGGACATTTATCCATATTCACCACCTGAGGGAAAAAAGAGCTTGCGTCTAGCATGGAAAGAAAAATTGTTACGGGATAATCCATCTTTACAAAATAAAAAGATAGGTTTACCTATTGTAACGAATGCTCTTACACATGGACTCAGTGTAATTGCTGATTTATTTGTAGACTCTAACGATACAATCATCATACCTGATAAATATTGGGGAAACTATCATTCTATCTTTCATGTAAGACGAGGTGGAAATCTGGAAACTTTCCCGTTATTTGATGAAAATCAACAATTTAATGTTACCTCTTTTAAAAAATCTATAATGAAACAATCATTATCCGGGAAGGCAATTGTTTTGTTGAATTTTCCCAATAACCCAACTGGCTATACCCCTCATATTGAGGAAGTAGAACAGATTATTTCTGTATTAAATGAAGCAGCGTTAGCGGACATTAAAATAGTCGTCATATTAGATGATGCTTATTTTGGTTTATTTTACGAAGATTCCATAAAAGAATCATTGTTCGGTAAACTCTCTGGATTACATCCAAAAATATTACCCATTAAAATAGATGGAGCGACGAAAGAAAATTTTGTATGGGGTTTGCGAGTTGGATTTATCACCTATTCGGCTGAGAGTCAAGCGGTTTTGGAAGCATTAGAGGAAAAAACAAAAGGGATTATTAGGGGGACCATTTCGAGTTCTTCTCATTTGTCGCAAACCATTACGTTGGATTCATTACAATCCAAACAATTTGAGAAAGAAAAACAGAAAAAGTTCACAGTGTTGGAACGAAGGGCTCGAAAAGTAAAGGAAATTCTACTAAAAGAAAAATTTCAAAATAAATATTGGTCTTTTTATCCATTTAACTCGGGCTATTTTATGTGCCTTCGGTTAATAAAGATCAACGCTGAAAAACTTAGAGTGCATTTATTAGATCAATATGGGGTAGGGACCATTGCGATTAATGATACAGATTTAAGAATTGCCTTCTCATGTGTTGAAGAAAACGATTTGGAAGAGCTGTTTGATCTTGTTTACAAAGGCGCAATGGACTTAGAGGAGAAAGGGGATTAAGAGAATGGTTTCAGGATTGGCTACATTAGAAAGAGATTTAGATATAGATTTAGATATTGATAAAAAACAAATAAGTACACAATTTGATACACCATTATTTACGGCTCTTATAGAACATGCAAAAAAAGATCCTATTCAATTTCATATTCCTGGACATAAAAAAGGGAGAGGGATGAATCCGGATTTTAGAGAATTTATTGGAGATAATGCGCTATCGATTGATTTAATCAATATCGGTCCGTTAGATGATTTACATTTGCCAAAAGGAGTCATAAAAGAAGCTCAAGATCTTGCGTCAGAAGCATTCGGTGCAGATTATACCTTTTTTTCAGTACAGGGGACAAGCGGAGCAATTATGACTATGGTTATGTCGGTTTGTAATCCTGGAGACAAAATTATAGTACCAAGGAATGTCCATAAATCAATTATGAGTGGAATTGTCTTATCGGGAGCTATTCCTGTGTTTGTACATCCTGAAGTCGATCCTAAACTGGGCATTTCTCATGGGATTACACCTGATTCTGTAGAGAGAGCATTAAAACAGCATCCAGATTCGAAAGCTGTACTTGTAATAAATCCAACATATTTTGGAGTTTCTGGAGATTTGAAAAGAATTGTAGACATTGCTCATTCTAGAAATATTCCAGTGCTAGTTGACGAGGCTCACGGTGCGCATATTCATTTTCATCATGAATTACCAATATCCGCTATGAAGGCAGGTGCTGATATGGCAGCAACAAGCGTTCATAAACTTGGTGGTTCACTTACTCAAAGTTCAATCTTAAATTTACGTGGGAATCTCGTATCACCACAGAGAGTACAAGCGATATTAAGTATGTTGACAACAACCTCAACCTCTTATTTATTGCTTGCCTCATTGGATGTAGCTAGAAAATCTTTGGCAACAGAGGGACAAGCTTTGCTTGAAGATTGTATTCGACTTGCAGAGAAAACACGATATGAAATAAATCAAATTGAAGGTTTGTATTGTATGGGGAAAGAAGTGTTACATTCATCTGCTGCGGCTTCCTATGACCCAACAAAACTTTTAATCTCTGTAAAAGATTTAGGTGTCTCTGGACATGACGTAGAAGTATGGCTACGTGAAAAATTTAATATTGAAGTTGAGATGTCGGATTTATACAACATTCTTTGTATTGTCACATCAGGTGACTGTGAAGTGGATTTATTTATACTTGTAAAAGCTTTAAAGGAGTTGTCTGTTAAGTATAGAAATTCTGTTTCCAAACAAAATCCATTCGTTATATTGCCAGATATTCCTTCATTGGCATTAACACCTCGTGATGCCTTTTATGCAGATACGGAAGTAGTTCCAATTGAACAATCTGTGGGAAGAATCATCGCAGAATTTGTTATGGTTTATCCTCCTGGAATTCCTATTTTCATCCCAGGGTGAGGTTATAACATTGGAAAATATAATCTATATTAAAGAAAATATAGAGGCAGGACTTCCAGGTTCAAGGTGCAGAGGATTCTGAGTTAAACTATTTGCGAGTGGTAAAAGAACACCATGCAATAATGTAAAAATAATAGTCGGGTATTTTTCAGATGTCCAGGTAATAAAAATGGTGATTGGATTATGCGATCTAAGTTATCTTCATTAGTTATTCAAATAAAGCCATCTGGAATACGGCGATTCTTTGATTTAGCCGAAACAATGGATGGGGTTATCTCACTTGGGGTGGGGAACCAGACTTTGAAACACCATGGTCAATTTGTCATGCTTCTATTAAGTCCATCGAGCGAGGTTATACATCGTATACTGAAAGAGAAGGACTTCTTGATTTAAGGAAAGAAATTTCCTATTATATGAAAAGTCGTTTTCAAGTTACCTATTCACCCTATACAGATATTCTTGTGACTGTTGGTGGAAGCCAGGCGTTAGATATTTCGCTTAGGACTATTTTAAATCCAGGTGAAGAGGTTATCATGATAGAGCCGAGCTATGTTGCTTATGCCCCATTGATTACTCTGGCAGGTGGGAAGCCGGTTCTAGTCCAAACTTCAATTGAAACCGAATTTAAGCCTCAGCCTGAACAAATAAGACGAGCTATAACAGAAAGGACTAAAGCCATTCTTATTTGTTCTCCTAATAATCCGACAGGAAGTCTATTAAATAAACAAGAGTTAAAATCAATTGCAGAGATCGCTATTACTCATGATTTACTTGTGATTACTGATGAAATATATGCTGAATTATCCTATGATGATTCATTTTGTTCGATTGCCGCTATTGAAGATATGAGAGAACGAACGATTATTGTTTCGGGATTTTCAAAGGGATTTGCAATGACTGGATGGAGATTAGGATATATATGTGCGCCAGAATTTGTAACACAAGCTATATCAAGAGTAATGCAAAATACGCTTGTTTCTGTTCCTTCGATGACTCAATATGGAGCAATAGAAAGTTTGAGAAACGGTAAGAACCATGTAATCGAAATGAGAAAAAGTTATCGCCAGCGACGTAACTTAGTGGTTAGTCATCTCAATGAAATGGGCTTGAAATGCCATGTGCCTGGTGGAGCATTTTATGTGTTTCCATCCATTCGTAGCACAGGGCTTTCATCGGAGGAGTTTGCTGAGCAGCTCTTAATCAGCCAAAAGGTTGCAGTCGTTCCTGGTAATGCCTTCGGTGAAAGTGGAGAAGGTCATATACGTTGTTCCTATGCCTCCTCGATGGATAACCTAAATGAAGCGATGAAAAGAATGAGGGATTTTTTGAAGAGTTTATAATGCTAGAAAAGATTGACACAAAAGGTTTGAATAGTGCAAGGTTAAAAACTGAAAATTGGATGAACAGATCATTGAATTTTTTTATTAATGGTATTTCCAAATCATTTAAATATATTAAATTCTTAATAATAAAAAACTTCACCTAGATGCGGTGAAGTTTTTTATTATTTATTAGATAATTGAAAGATTGCTTTTTTTAGTCTCATAATCCCTTCTTCAATTAAATTGGATTCCACTCGTCCGAAAGTTAGACGTATATACCCACTCTTAGTGCTAAGCAAAGATCCAGGAACAAATGCTACTCCATTTTTTAATGCAGCTTCAAGTAAGTGGTATTCATTAAGCTCATTTTGCAATCGACACCATAAATGAATTCCGCCTTCAGGCACCTGGAAAGAAAGATGATCCGATAGTTCTTCGTTTAAAATCGAAACCAATGTATCTCTCTTTTCAATAAGCTTGTTTTTTAGGTAGTCTAAGTTTGTATAAAATGAATCGGATTGTAAGTATTCTGCCGCAAGCCATTGAGGAAAAATACTATGGCCAAAATCAATTTGTTGTTTGGCATCTGCCAAACGTTGAATCACATTATCAGGTCCTACGATCCAACCGATACGAAGCCCAGGAAGCCGCGATTTTTGAAAAAGAACTGATATATAAAACATTGCCACTATCATCTAACGATTTAAGAGTAGAGGTGTTCAATTGTTTAGAAAATGACATAAGGCTGTAAGGATCATCTTCCACAACTGGAATCCCTAATTCCTTTGATATTTCCAGCACTCGTTTTCTTTTTTCCAAAGGCAAAATGCTTCCAGTTGGATTTTGGAATATGGGGTTAAGAAACACCATTTTAATCTTATATTTTTGATACAAATAAAGAATATCCTCTGGGTTTATTCCATTCTTTCCAACAGGGAGTTTAAATGTCTTTAGACCAGCTGAACGAAATATTGGCAGTGAATGCGCATAAGAGGGATCTTCGTATGCAATCGCATCTCCTCGGTCTAATAAGCATTGAGTTACCAGATGCAATGCCTGTTGAGCGCCTGAAGTAATCAATACAGACTGACTAGAACATTCAATGTTCCTAAGCTCTTTTAAGTGATTAACAATGTTATGACGAAGACCAAGGTTTCCTTGGGGATGTTCATAGCCTAGTGTTTGTTGAAATTCATTTTTTGAAAGAATCTCTTTAAATATGTCATAAGGCATTAAGTCATTTGCTAATTCACCACTGGCAAAATTAATAAGGTCTTTCCCATGGATTTCTCCACGAATATGTTGAAATAACGGGAGATTAGGCAAAAATGATCCACGTTCGATATATAAATCCCAATTAGGGATTCTTGAACGGGTTAATCCCCACACATCTGTATGGACCTTTGTTCCACTCCCCTTAATCCGTTCAATCATTCCATTGGAATATAACACATCGTATGCCGTAACAACGGTTCCTCTATTAATACCAAACTCTTTAGCTAATGCTCTTTCAGAGGGAAGGAGCGTTCCCAGGTGGATATTCTCCGTAGGCAATCCTCTTTTGAATGTAATTAGCGATTTGCTGATAAATTGGGATATCACTTTGTTTCTCCAGGTTTCCATTCCATCATCTTCACCATCATTTTTATTTTATTTTTGTTCGTTGGCTGCCTGTCTAAACAGCCATGTTTAACATTATTAATCGTTTATTGAAAATTAAATCGCTTTGTCTATGTTCCTGTCAAGCAGGGCTAGCGATTTATGACACGTACCAATATACTAATCCACTTTTTAAAGTTGAAAAGGTCCAATTTGCAAGATTTTTAGTTCTGTAAAATAGTTTTTAACATTCTTTGAAGACCCTTTTAGATGTGAAGAACAGCACATTTTACATCATGAAGAAAGTTTACCCTTAAAATGCTAGAAAAAGAAAAAACCTAAAGAGTAGTAGTTATTTTAAGAGGAGGGGTAACTTTGAAGGGAAGTATTGTGACTGGCGAAAAAATAGATCAATCCATTAATCAAGCATTTGCTTCTAATTTTGCCAAATCGATCTTTTTATCCGTGAGTGGACTAGTTATTTTGTCTTTCATTGGTACAAGAATATTTACGCATATTGATTTAAATTTATATGGTTACATGGTGGGTACCATCGTTTTTTTAGGAGGTTTTTTCTACCGATTTATCGCATGGGGTGAAAGACCGCCAACAAAAATCTTAATAAAAAAAGGGCTGAAGCTTCTTCGACGTAGGAAAACACCAGCCATTTCAGTTGAACACCTTGTAACGCACAAATTTATACAGAATCGAGGAATTTACAGGTGGACCCAGCATATGTTAATCGGCTGGGGATGTATCCTATCTTGTTTTGTTACCTTTCCATTAGTGTTTGGATGGATGTATTTTACAATGGATGAAATGGGCTACTATACCGTCGTTGCAATGGGAATTGATTTAATACAGGTCAAGGCAGACGGATGGATTGCTTTTGTTTTCTTTAATGCACTTAATATTACTGCAATCATGGTCATTACTGGCGTTTCAATGGCTCTTTACAGACGGCTTAAAAATATGCAGGCACGTGCTGAACAAAAATTTATCTATGATTTTATGCCTCTATATATGCTGCTTTTCGTTTCTGTTACAGGTTTATTGCTAACATTTATGAATGTTTTTTTACATGGTGCTGGTCAACCAATCATGTCGCTTATTCATCAATTTTCCGTGATTATAACACTAGTTTATTTGCCATTCGGAAAGCTGGCACATATTCCGTTTCGTCCAATGAGTGTCCTCGCAAGAAACTATCGTGAACATTATTCAGAACAAGGTATGAAAGACTGTAAGGTTTGTGGAAACCAATTTGTTTCAACAGAACAAGTTCAAGATGTCATTCATGTATTAAAGATAAATGAAATAGAGTTCAAAACAAATGAAGGGGGTCATCTTGGCGAACTTTGTCTTCCATGTCGACGCAAATACAGAATTGCACAGTTTTCAGGATTCCCTACTCATCAAGTAAAGCTTAAGGAGACTAATCAACATGCACAAGTCTGAGTTTAAAAATCCGAGAGATAAGTTTTTTAAAGAAATTGAAAATGTGAATCATCCTGATGAAACCCTGGTTCCAACCCATTGCTGTTATTGTGCGATGCAGTGTGGTATGAATCTTAGGGTGAGTACAAAAACGAATAAAATCATTGGGGTTGAACCTCGATACGATTGGCCGGTTACATTAGGGAAGATGTGTCCTAAAGGTGTTACAGCATACCAGCAGACTAATCTCGATGCCAGGTTATTAAAGCCATTAATCCGAGATGATGCATCTTTAAAAGGAACAAAGGAAGGATTTAGAGAAGCGAGCTGGGACGAGGCTTATGATTTAATTGTGAAAAAATTCAAGGAACTGCAAGCTACATATGGAAAGGATACTCTTTCCGTTTATGGCGGGGTTTCTATGACAAATGAAAAGTGCTACTTAAATGGGAAGTTTGCCCGTGTAGCACTGCAAACAAAACATCTTGATTACAATGGTCGTTTTTGTATGGCAAGTGCAGCCAGCGGGATTAATCGCTCTTTGGGAATTGATCGTGGGTCAACAGTGCCTTGGACTGATATCCCAGAAACTGATTGTTTATTCTTAGCGGGAAGCAATGCGGCAGAATGTCATCCAACGATGATGTTCCGCGTGTGGGCAGTTCAGGAAAGAGGCGGCTATTTGATTGTGGTGGATCCAAGGGAGACCCCCGTTGCGAGAAGAGCAGATGTTCATCTTGATTTAAGACCCAGGTACAGACTTGGCACTTGCCAATGGAATCTTACATCTCTTAATCGAAAACGGTCATGTAGATGACCAGTTTGTTCAAAACCATACGAACGGTTTTGAAGAAACAAAAGAATTGGTCAAACAATTTACCCCTGAATACACTAGTCAAATTACAGGTGTTGCACCTGAAAAAATTATCAAGGCTGCAGAAATCTATGGAAAAGCACCAAATGCTATCCTCTTATTTGCGAGAGGAATTGAACAGCAAGTAAAAGGTGTTGATAATGTTTCGGCTTATATCAATTTAGCTCTTGTTACTGGAAATGTTGGCCGACCAAAAGCAGGAGTTGGAACGATCACCGGTCAAGGAAACGGGCAAGGTGGAAGGGAACATGGTCAAAAAGCAGATGCATTACCTGGATACCGAAAAATTACCGATCCCCAGCATGTAAGGGAAGTAGCGAAGGTGTGGGGAATTGAGCCTGAAGAAATGCCTGGAGAGGGTGTATCGGCTTTTGAATTGTTTGGGTTAATGGAGAAAAAAGTCATTCGTTCGATGTATCTGCTCTGCTCCAATCCAGTTGTTTCAGCACCTGATTCTAACTATGTTCGAAAAGTATTAAAAGAACTTGATTTTATGGTTGTGTCCGATTTCTTTTTATCTGAATCTGCAGAATACGCAGACGTTGTTCTCCCAACGACGACTTGGTCAGAAGATGAAGGAACTACTACAAATGTTGAAGGGCGTGTTATTAAAATCAATCGGGCTCAAATGCCATTAGGAGAGTCGAAGCCAGATTGGCTTATACAAGTGGAAATAGCAGAACGTATGGGACGTGGGAAATACTTCTCCCATTTAAAAACATCGGAGGATGTTTTTAATGAGCTGCGCTTAGCCTCGAAAGGTGGAAAGGCAGATTACTTTGGGGTCACCTGGGAAAAAATTAAAAAACAAGATGGCGTATTTTGGCCATGTAAGGATGAGGATGATCCGGGTACACCACATATGTTCTTAGATAAAAAGTTTTATTTTCCAGATGGAAAAGCAAAAATTTTGGCCCTTCCTTATGTGCCTGCGGCTGAGGAACCGGATGAAGAGTATCCGCTTCGTTTAACAACTGGACGGGTTGTCTACCATTATCTATCAGGCAATCAAACTCGAAGAATCCCATTTTTGAAGGATATGTGCCCAGGAACCATTTGTTGAAGTACATCCGGAAACTGCTCAAAAATATGGTATACAACATGAGGAAAGAGTTCGTCTTTTTACACGCCGTGGTGAAGTTTTCTATACAGTGAAAATTACAGAAGCAATTCGTAAGGATACGGTATTTGTTCCATACCATTGGGATTTTGAATTGGCTGCAAATATCCTGACGAACCCAGCACTCGACCCCATTTCAAAAATGCCAGGAATTTAAAGCTTGTGCAGCTCAGATTGAAAAACTAGTAAAAAGTGAGGCGCAATAGATGGACAAGAGGTTGTATCTTGAATTGGAAAACTGTATAGGCTGTCGTTCTTGTTTAGCAGCGTGTACTCAATGCGGTGGTCATGAGGAACGAAACAGAAATTATGTATACGATGTCAACCCTCTTGTAGATCGGCAGACGATGCCACTTATGTGCCTTCACTGTGTCAACCCTGCTTGTGCAAGAAGCTGTCCAGGCCCAAGCAATCCAAATTCATGAAAGCCAGGTGCGGTATTATCCGCACTTGTGGAAAAATGTATTGGATGTCAAAACTGCACGATTGCATGTCCATATGGAATTCCTAAGTTTGATACCGAACAAAACTTAATGTATAAATGTGATCTATGTATTGGCCAGGAGCAAGGATGGCATTCCGCCAATGTGCGCGAGTGCCTGTCCGACCAACACCCTGCAATGGTTAACAGATAAAGAGATTAGTAGAAAACAAAAACAGTTTCATCTTGATAATGGAAAATGGGTAACAAGCATGCCTTATTTAGAGGGAGAAACGAATGTGAAAGTAAATCTTCCGGGTATTTTACAAGGCATAGCAAAAATTTACTAAGGTGGGATTACAATGACCGATAAAAATAATAAAATCCCTTTTGATGAAGATAATTACACACATAATATTAACCGCAATAATGAACGTAAGCTGGATCGCGGGGATTCATGAAAACGTTAGTAGGGGCAGCGGGGGTATTTGCTGTATCTTCCCTTCCTTGGGGAGGAGTGGCTGCAAAGGAGCTTGCAGGTCTAGGTGAAAAGGAATATAAGCATAAAAAAATTACGGATATAAAATCCCTTTCAATTGGTGATTCAGTAGACTTTAAGTTTCCAGGGTGAACATGATGACGCTATTCTAATTCGGCTGTCCGATAACAAATTTGTTGCATACCAAAATGCATGTACACATCTTCGCTGTCCTGTATTTTGGGACAAGGAACAAGGAGAAATGATTTGCCCATGTCACCATGGGAAATTTGATGCTGAAACTGGAGCCCCAACAGCAGGCCCACCTCGCCGTTCGTTACCTGAAATTCAAGTAAAAGTGGAGAAAGGCGTTATTTACGCAGTGAGGGTGAAACGATATGAAGCATAATTACATGAGTGTTCTTTTATTATGTGGAATATTAATGCTTAACATTATTTTTACACAATATTTGATCCATCAGTATTTTTATCAAAATTATGTAAATGTTGTTATGCTTTGTATTTTAAATCTTCTTCTTTTTCCAGTTGCTAGGTGGGTGTATGTAAGGAATGAGAAAAGAAATAGTAACAGTTAAATTAAATGAGGTGGAATGATTGTTGGAGTTGCGTAATCCTATCCAAATAAGCGAAGCGGTAATAAGAGTGATGGCCCATCAACTTCGTAGTAAGAGAGAACTGGTTCAACTTGATGAATGTGATCAACGGTATTTGGCTGAAGATATTATCGCTACTCATGATATACCGATGTTTAGACACGTTCCAGGTTATGATGGTTTTGCTTTAAGAGCGGAGGATACAGTATTTGCCTCTTCCAATTCACCTATTGAATTTATAGTAGTCGAGGAGCTTGCGGCAGGTATGGTTCCAGAGAATGAACTCGGCCCATTTGAAGCTTCAAGAATTATGACTGGGGCTAAAACGCCGAAAGGGGCTAGCGCTGTCATCGCGCTCGAGTTAGTAAAGGAGTTTACTAGAAATGGAGAAAAATATATTTCGGTAAAACGGCAAGTGAGGGAGGGGGAACATCTTTCATACAAAGCGGAAGAAACAAGATGTGGTGAGACGATAATTAAAAAAGGGACAAGAATAAATCCGGGAGTAAAAGCAGTCCTTGCTACTTTTGGATATTCTCAAATTCCCGTTGCCGTTAGGCCAACAATTGGAATTTTTGCCACAGGTTCTGAACTTCTTGATGTGAATGAACCATTGCAGGATGGCAAAATTCGAAATAGTAATTCCTACATGATTGATGCACAAGCAAAAAGAATCGGTGCGGCTCCAATCTACTTCGGTAAGCTTCCGGATGAAATAGAAACCTGTTATGAAGCAATTTCGTTTGCGTTAAATAAGGTCGATATTTTAATTACTACCGGTGGCGTATCGGTAGGGGATTATGACTTAATGCCAGAAATCTATAAGAGATTAAATGGTAAGGTCTTGTTCAATAAAGTGGCAATGAGACCCGGCAGTGTTACGACTGTAACTGCACTTGAAGGAAAACTTTTGTTTGGTTTATCTGGAAATCCTTCTGCAAGCTATGTTGGCTTTGAGCTATTTGTAAGACCGATTATTCGAAAGATGCTCTATAGTGATTCTCCTTATCTTAAATTTGAAAGTGCAAAGCTTGCTTGTGATTTTCCAAAAGTCAATCCATTTACTAGATTTGTTCGAAGTAAGTTGTTTTTTGAAAATGGTGAGATGATCGCAAGACCTGTTGGAATGGATAAGTCAAATGTTGTTTTGAGTTTGGCGAAAACGGACACACTAATGGTTTTGCCTGGTAGTACACGTTCTTTCCAAAAAGGGGACAGGATAACAGTCCTCTTATTAGAAGATGAAGAAGGAGGAAAAACCCTTTGGCAGGTTTCTAATAGAAATGAACTAATGTGAAAGATGTCTACCATCTTATAGGGTGGTAGGCTTTTTAGTACAGATCAGAAAGAAGTCTTGAATGGATGAGGAAGAAATGAAGGAATTGGATGGTCCTATTTTTAATAATATTTTTATAATAGGAAGTAATTGAGATTCTGGTAATACATCTTTTTACCCAAATAGGGAGGTCTTTGCTTTGCAAGATAAACAGAATACTGTTCGAGTTGCTGTTGTTCAAGCTGCTCCTATTATTATGGACCGGGATGCAACGATTGAAAAGAGTATTAGATTGACCCATGAAGCAGCAGAAAAAGGTGCGAATATAGTTGTTTTTCCGGAAGCCTTCATTCCAGCCTATCCAAGAGGTCTTTCATTTGGATCAAAAATAGGCTCGAGAACGAAAGAAGGGCGCCAGGATTGGTTCAGATACTGGGAAAATTCGATTGAAGTTCCTCAGCCAGTCAACAGAGTTGCTAGGTGAGGCAGCAAGAAAAGCGGGAGTTTATTTAGTTATTGGTGTTATTGAAAGAGACCAAGAAACAAGTGGTGGAACTCTTTATTGTACCGTTCTCTTTTTTAGCCCTGAAGGAGAACTTCTTGGTAAACATCGTAAATTAAAACCAACTGCTGCTGAAAGAGTGGTTTGGGGAGAGGGGGACGGCAGCACACTTCCAGGTATTTGATACACCTTATGGGAAAATAGGTGCATTGATTTGTTGGGAAAACTATATGCCATTAGCAAGAGCAGCTATGTATGCAAAAGGCATTCAGTTATACATTGCTCCGACAGCGGATGCGAGAGAATCATGGCAAGCAACAATTCGTCATATTGCGATGGAAGGTCGGTGCTTTGTTTTATCCTGTAATCAATATGTTACGAAAGACATGTATCCTACAGATTTAGCTTGTTATGAAGAACTGGTGTTCTCTCCGGATATTATGTCAAACGGTGGAAGTGCTATTATTGGACCATTAGGGGAATACGTGGTTAAACCTGTAACTGGGCAAGAGGATATCTTGATTGCTGACCTTGACTTAAGGGATATTGCTTTAAGTCAATTAGATTTTGATCCTGTTGGACATTACTCACGCCCTGATGTTTTCACATTAATTGTGGATGAAGAGAAGAAAACGAATGTTAAATGGAAATAGTTTATTAGAATGATTTTGGAGGTAAAGCGAGATGAAAAAGAAAATATTAGTTGAAGGTATGAAATGTGAAAAATGTGCAGGACATGTAAATGAAGCATTAGCAAGCGTTGAAGGAGTAGTAAAGGTAGAGGTGAATTTAGCTGATAAAAATGTGATTATTGAAGCTATACATGGTTTGAGTAAAGAATCGATAGAACTTGCAGTTAATAACGAGAAGTACACGGTTGTAGGAATTGAGAATTTATAGTTAACGAAAGGCTCCTGATGTAAATGCAACTGCTCCTCTTTAGAGCGTAAAGGATAAATGCCTTTATTAAATAAATCGAAATGTGTTCATTATTGGAATAGGTCTGTCTTGGTAATCTTTTTCTTAAAGAATAATATAAGTCATGTTTCTGTCACTCTTTCTACATCTTATCTTCATAACTATTTTCTATAATCTAACAGAAATGCATCATAAGTGTTTTTAGGAGGATGTTAGAGATGAACATGACACATTATATGGGTCTATTAGCCGATAATCAGCCATGGAATTTGATTATTTTTATGGCAATCCCGGTTATCTGTGCCGAAACCATTGCGGTTACTGAGTTAGCCATTTTGTTTACCCGGAATTTAAATGGAACATTACGATTGGTAAACAAAATCACATCTATTTTTGCTGGACTTTATTTTACTGGAATTTTCTTCTATCTATTTTTTAATGCTGTCATTCCAATCACAAAAGCTGGGGAGTGGCATGGTTGGATCGATGTAGTAGCTGTTGGATTCTACCTATTAGGAATTGTCCCATTACTAGGTATGGCACTGTTGGATTTAAATATTATTTATCGAAATAGATCAGAAGAAGGAAAACTAAAAGTTCACGTATTTTTTGTAGGTTTGTTTTTAGTCTTGGCACACGTTGCGATGATCGCTGGAATGGTTGACCCAACGATTGTTACTGATATGCCAAATATGGGTCATAATATGTAATTAACTATATGCTTTTATTGATTCAAAATAGTTAATGATAAGTCGATCAGTAATTGATCGGCTTTTTTGTATAGAAAAGGGGGAGTTAGGAATTGATAAGGGATTTTGTAGTATTAACAGGAAAAATCGTTCTATCCACTTCTTTAAAATGACAGAAAATTCAGTTATAATTATTGGAATTAAATATCATTAAAATGAACTTGAATTTATAAAAAATTATCTCGTGAAGGGGAAATAGGATGGAGCCGAATCAAGTTCTACTAAATCATGATTTATTGCGTATTTTTCAAAAGAGTGAATTGCTTTATTGCAATAATGAACGATCAGTGATTATTCCAACGATGGCATTTGGCGTTTTACAGCGAGATTTAATTGAAAATATTGGAATAGAGAGAATGAAAAGCTTTTTCTTCAAATACGGCTGGCATTTAGGAAAAGAGGATGTAAAAGCTGTGATTCATAATGATTCACTAAGCTTTGCTGAAAAAATTGAGTATGGTCCGAAAATACACGCATTAAAAGGACATGCTAAATCAAAAATTACAGATTATCATTTAGAGATAGAAGGAAATAAGGTAAAATCGATTCGTTATCATGGAAAATGGGAAAAATCATTCGAGGCAGCTCAGCATATGGAGAATTTAGGAAGAGCAGAAGAACCTGTATGTTTCACGCTGGCTGGTTATGCGAGTGGGTATGTAAGCGCTTTAATTGATGAGGTGGTGATTTTTAAAGAGACTCAATGTGAAGGGCAAGGAGCACCCTGTTGTATTTGGGAAGGGCTCAGACTTACTGAATGGCAGGAGAAGGGAGAAGAACTTCAATATTCCCACAAAGAATTACCCGTGATCAAAGAGCTTGAACAAACCTATCAAAAGCTGTTAATAGAAAAAAATAATTTGTCATTAGTCACGAAAATCCATGCAGATTTGACTGATGAAGTAATAAAAGGAAATAACATCCAATCCATTTTAGATATTGTTAATAATCAAATCAATCTTCCTGTAATTGTCGAAAATATACATTATCAAGTGCTGGCGAAAAAGGGTATCAGTGTCGAAAAGTATAAGCCATACCAGCAAGAATTCTATGATTTTTTGAAAAAAAATCAATCGATAGAAAATACAAAGGTGATTCACTTGCCAAGTGGATCTAGACTTGTTACACCCGTTTTTTTAGACGAGAAAATTATTGGGTATTGTTCATTTCTTTACAGCAATGAAAACAGCTCTAATCTTGATATTGATTCGATGATCATTGGAAGGGTCTCAAATATTTGTACATTGCTATTTTTTAAAGAAAAAACAGAACTTGAATCAATGGAACGGGTTAAGGGGCATTTTTTGGAAGAAATCCTTAGTGGCAAGTATGTTTCTGCTCCTGAGATTATTAGAAAGGCAAGCTTTCTTAATTTGAATTTAACCGATTGTTATTATGTAATTTATTTAAAGTATCAGGTTACTAGACAATGTAGAGAAAAAGAACTTACTCTCCACACGAATATATTTGAAGCGGTAAGTTCCTTTTTTAATGAAAAACAGAGCAATGTATTAATCGGTCAACGTGCAGATAGTTTAATTCTCTTAATTACAGAAAAACAATTCAAAGAACAAAATATTGAAAAAAACACTCATTCTCTATTATCTCATCTAAAAAAGCATATAAAAAATGTATTATTTTTGGCCGGTATCAGTAAAGCAAACGATAATATTATTGAAGCTGTTGTAGCCTTCGAAGAAGGACGCTCAGCCGTAAGATTATGTTCGAGGGAAAAGCCAATCACTAGTTTTAATGAATTGGGGGTGATTGGTGTCTTAATTAATGAACATAATGAAAAAGCGCTACGAAAGATTATTCGAGATACCCTCGGAAAGCTTTATGAAAATCTTGATAGCAATAAAATTGACTTAATCGAGACGCTTTATCATTTCTTAGTTAATGGTGGAAATCTCGAACAAACTGCAGTCCAGTTGGCCCTATCAATCAGCGGGCTCTAGGTATCGGCTCAACAAAATTACCGACCTCCTTAAACAGGATCTGCGTAATCCTCAAGTTAGCTTCCAACTGCTCATTGCGCTGAAAGCCCTAAAAATTATTGATCATCAGTTGTTTGAAAAATAATAGGTAAATATTTTTTATAAAAGGTCAGTCACATTCAGGGAAAGTAGCCATGGATGCGGACTGACCTTTTATTATCCAAATGAAACTAACAGTGACTGGTGGTTAAATTAAATTTTTCTGACAGTCTGTGTTGTTGTGCAGAATTTTCTGATTATTTATCATAAGGATAGTAGCAATATAAAAAAACTTCTTATCAAAATTAAGGAAATGGAGCTGAGGAAATTTGTTAAACGGACAAGAGTATTTGGAAAGTCTCCGGGATGGACGTGAAGTTTATTTAAATGGTGAAAGGATTGACGATGTTACCACACATCCAGCTTATCGAAATGCTGCTCGCTCTTATGCAAGAATGTATGATGCACTTCATGCCCCAGAAACACGTGATATTTTGACAACCACTACCGAACATGGCGATCGAACTCATCGCTTTTTTAGAACACCTGAAAGTGCAGAGGATTTACTGGGAGCACGTGATGCCATTGCTGAATGGGCAAAATTAAGCTACGGATTTATGGGTCGAACTCCAGATTATAAAGCCTCCTTCATCGGACATTTAAATACATTTGCTCATTATTACGAAGGCTTTGAAGACAATGCAAAGGCCTGGTACAAAAAAGCCACAAAGGAAGTTCCATTTGTTAACCATACGATTATTAACCCACAAGTAGATCGCTCCAAATCTCTACATGAAAATAAGGATGTTTTTGTCCGTGCCGTGGCAGAAAAAGATGACGGAATAATTGTAAGCGGTGCCAAAATGGTTGGAACGGCTGCTGCGCTCACGAATTATAATTTCGTCGCTAACTACGGAACGATTGATTTAGGGGACGGAGATAAAAGCCATGCGCTGATATTCTTTGTACCCATGAATGCTCCGGGATTAAAGATGATCAGTCGACAATCCTATGAATTGCAAGCAGCAACCAATGGAACTCCGTTTGATTATCCGCTTTCGAGCCGGTTTGATGAAAATGATGCCGTTATTGTGTTGGATAACGTATTTATTCCTTGGGAAAATGTGCTTGCTTATCGCAATTTGGAGGTTTCCAATAACTTTGTTGCGGCTAGTGGATTTGTTTCACGCTTTACCTTCCATGGCTGTACTCGATTAGCCGTAAAGCTGGATTTTATGACTGGTCTGTTATTAAAAGCGACCGAGGCAGCCGGAACGAAAAATTTCCGTGGCGTTCAATCGAAAATTGGTGAAGTGGTCGCCCTTCGAAATATGTTCTGGGGTCTATCAACGGCGATGGCAACTGCGCCGGAAAAAGGACCGAATGGACTAGTCATGCCGAACTCTTATTCAAGTGCCGCTTACCGTGCACTCGCACCACTTGCTTGGGTAAAAGTAAAAAATATATTCGAGCAGGTGGTTGCAGGTGGATTGATTCAGTTACCTTCCAGTTCAAAAGACTTCTTAAATCCTGAATTAAAACCATACTTGGATACTTACTATCGTGGTACAGGGATTAATGCGGAAGACAGAGTGAAATTATTGAAAATGGTTTGGGATACAATCGGCACTGAGTTTGGCGGCCGTCATGAATTATATGAAGTAAACTATGCTGGTAATCATGAAAACATCAATATGGAAGCATTATTCCACTTTGAAGCAAGCGGTACTGCTGATATCCAAAGAGCATTTGTTGATTCAGCTTTAAATGATTACGACTTACATGGTTGGACGAACAGCACCTGGGCCAATCAATCAAGAGAATTTATTAACAAGTAAAAAAGGGGGACTATCATGGATGATCGCAAATTTAGAAGTGCGATGGGAAAGTTTGCAGCAGGTGTAACCGTACTGACGACTGAAGTAAATGGAGAAGTCCATGGAATGACGGCTAATGCGTTTATGTCTGTTTCCCTTGATCCAAAGCTGGTGGTGATTTCGATTGGTGAAAGAGCACAAATGTTGGATAAAATTAACAAAAGTCGGAAATTTGCTGTCAATATTTTAGCGGCCAATCAGCAGGAGCTATCGATGATTTTTGCTGGTCAAATAAAGGAAAAACTAGAGGTGAACTTTGCTAGACTTGATGGTCTTCCAGTTATCAATGGAGCTATTGCACAAGTTGCATGTGAAGTGGTCAATGAGTATATCGAAGGGGATCATACCTTGTTCATAGGTAGAGTTACAGACATAAAGCTTGAAGAAGATGAACCACTTATCTTTTTTAACGGGAAATATCGCTCACTGCAGCCTTTAGAGATGCTGTCTAATAAGTAAAACGATCAGTTTAATTAAATTTACCTAAATGGGGGAATGTTTGATGTCAAATTTTCAAGAACCAATTTATGATGTTGCACAATTAGCACATGTGGAGTTGCTTTCACCGAAACTGGAGGAATCGGTTGAATTTTTTACAAGATTCCTAGGCATGGAAGTTACAGCACGTGAAGGCGATTCCGTCTACCTTCGTGCTTATGAGGATTTCTATCATAATACCTTGAAAATCACCGCGGCTGCACATGCTGGAGTAGGACATATGGGGTGGCGCGCTTCTTCTCCGCAAGCACTGTACCGTCGTGTCAAGGAAATTGAAAAAACTGGTTTAGGCATTGGCTGGATTGACGGAGATATTGGCCATGGCCGAGCCTATCAATTTACAAACCCTGATGGCCATAAGATGGAGATCTTCTGGGAGGTTGAATACTATCAAGCAACTGATGAGAATAAATCAAAACTATTAAATCGTCCTTCGAAACGTCCTGATCGCGGGGTTCCAGGTCCGTCGCTTAGACCATATTAACCTGATGACATCCAATCCAGCTGAAGATACACAATTTATGATGGATGCCCTTGGTTTCCGTTTGCGTGAACAAATCAAAGATAACGGTAATGTTCTTGCAAGTTGGATTAGTGTTTCCAATCTCGTTCATGAGATTGCTTATATGCAAGAACCAAATCAAGAGAAGGGTAAATTACACCACCTATGCTACTGGTACGGAATTCCACAAAATCTATACGATGTTGCCGATTTACTTAAAGATCACGGCTACTCAATTGAGGTTCCGCCAAATAAACATGGTGTGAGTCAAGCATTCTGTATGTACGTTCATGAGCCTGGTGGCAATCGAATTGAATTGTTCGGTGATTCTGGTTATTTAATTTTAGATCCTACTTGGGATCCGGTTATTTGGGAAATGGAGGACGTTCCTGGTAATGGTGATACTTGGATTGGTACTGCCTTCCCTGATTCATGGTGGTTAATTGGAACTCCCGTTACGAATAAGGAAGTTATAAAACCTTAATTGCTAGATCACGAGAGAGGAAGTAAGATAGATGACCAAAATAAAGGTTGCCATTTTAGGCTCTGGAAATATTGGTACAGACTTAATGTACAAAATTTTAAAAAATGACGGAAGCATGGAGCTTTCCTTAGTTGCTGGAATTGATCCTCATTCAGAAGGATTGGAAAGGGCTCGGGCAAAGGGGATTCCAACTAGTCATCATGGCATTACAGCGATTTTGGAGGATCCTGAAATCAAGATTGTTTTTGATGCGACGAGTGCCAAAGCGCATAAGTTAAATGCGGAGGCGATAAGGGCAAAAGGAAAGTTAGCCGTTGACATGACACCTGCGGCCATTGGCCCATTCGTTGTACCAACAGTTAATATGAATGATCATCTTGAAGCGAAAAACGTAAACATGATTTCATGCGGGGGGCAGGCTACCACGCCTCTTGTTTACGCAGTCAGCCGTATTGTTCCCGTTCATTACGCAGAAGTCATTACCACTGCAGCTAGCGTTTCGATTGGTCCAGGAACAAGACAAAATGTCGATGAATTCGTTCGGACAACGGCAAATGCAGTTCAAAAAATTGGAGGTGCCTACATGGCGAGAGCGATTCCAGTGTTTAATCCTGCACAACCTCCGATTAATATGACCAACTCTGTATATTGCGTGATGAAAGAAGAATTTGATGAAGAAGCGGTAACATCATCGGTTCTATCGATTGCCGAAGAGATTTCGAGCTATGTACCGGGATATCGACTAAAAGGAACACCATTTGTGGATTATCGCGACACACCGTGGGGACGTTTACCAACCGTTGTGATGATGAATGAGGTAGTCGGGGCAGGAGATTATTTCCCAACCTACGCTGGAAATCTCGATATTATGACGGCATCTGCCTATAAAGTCGGCGATCTATATGCTGCACATCTTCTTGGAGTAAAGGAGGTAAATCGATGAAGATTCCTAGACTTACAGATACAACCCTAAGAGATGGCGATCACGCTGTCAGCCACAGCTTTACTCCAGAAACAGTCCAGACAATCGTCAAAAGACTTGATGAGGCTGGTGTTCCTGTCATCGAAGTCAGCCATGGCGCCGGTTTAAACGGCTCAACAATCCAGCAGGGATTTTCGGTTCATTCCGAATTGGATTTAATCAAAACGGCTGTAGAAACGGCAAAAAGAGCCAAAATCGCTTCGTTGTTTGTACCAGGAATTGGAACGAGTACTGAACTAAGAAAAGCAGCAGAATTAGGCATTTCAGTTATCCGTATCGCCGTGCATTGTACCGAAGCCAATGTAACAGAGCAGTATTTCCGCTTAGCGAAGGAACTGGGACTTGAAGCGGTTGGGTTTTTGATGATGTCCCATTCCCAGCCTGCAAGTGTACTGGCTGAACAGGCCAAGCTGATGGAATCGTACGGAGCAGATTGTGTCTATGTCGTTGACTCAGCAGGTGCGCTTATTCAATCAGCTGTTAGAGAAAGGGTTTCTGCTTTAAAAGAGGCATTGAACATTGAGGTAGGATATCATGCTCATAATAATCTCGGTTTAGCGATTGGGAACACAATTGCAGCACTCGAAGCAGGGGCAGATCAAATTGACGGGACGCTTAGAGGTCTTGGTGCCGGTGCTGGTAATGCACCAACTGAGGTTTTAGTAGCTGTTTTGAACAAAATGAAACTCGATTCGGGTATAAATTTATCGATTTTAATGGATACCGCTGAGGAGGTTGTTGCCCCATTAATGCCTTCACCCATTGTGATTGACCGTGATAATTTATCGAGCGGCTATGCCGGTGTCTATAATAGCTTCCTGTTGCACATTCGCCATGCTGCAGAGAAATTTGGCGTCACTGTTTCTGAAATTATGGAGGAGTTAGGCAAACGTCAGGCGGTGGCTGGCCAGGAGGATTGGATCTTAGATGTAGCCGTGAAACTAGCAGAAGAGAAGGGTCTTAACGTTTAGGAAATTTATAATTTTTATGTGGGAGGGAGCTTTCTTGAAGGTTATTCATGTGACTCACAACTATCGCGAAATGGCTCTAGATCGTGTTAAGCCATGTGTGATGGCGCTGGGATTCTTTGATGGAATTCACTTGGGGCATCAGCGTGTGATTTTTGAGGCAAGAAAAATCGCGACAGAGAAACAGCTCCCTTTCGCGATTATGAGTTTTTTTCCGCACCCGAAAGAAGTACTTTTTAATGGAGAAAAAGTTGTCCCATATTTAATGCCCCCATCCCAAAAACAAAAAATATTTGAAAAAATGGGGGTGGATATTTTTTATCATGTTCATTTCGATAGAGAATTTGCTGCCTTATCCCCTAGGCAATTTGTCTATGAATATCTTCTTGAATTTGGCGCAAAGGTAGTAGTCGCAGGTTTTGACTTTACTTATGGCTATCGCGGAGAAGGTAATATGAATCGGATTGAAGCAGATTCGGATGGAAAGCTCAAATCAATCAAGGTACGTAAACTAGCACTTGCTGGACAGAAAATTAGTTCGACACTGATAAGAGAGTTGATTTTAGCAGGAGAGGTGGAAAAAATCCCTGATTACTTAGGGGCTTCCTATCAATTGGAAGGTAAAGTCATATTTGAAAAAGACAGAATGGAGGTAAAGGTTGATCCTTATTATCTATTCCCAGCCTCTGGCAAGTATGAGGTAACTGTACAACATCGTAATAGGTTAAGACAAATGATAGCTTTTGTAGACAAAGGGAAGCTTTCACTTCTTTATTCAAACGAGTCATCCTTGATATTGTTTGAAAACGAATCAATAAGGATTGAATGGAATCAACGTCTAGAAAATCAATTGGAGAGAATTATGAAACCTGTTTTTACAAATTAATCAATCTAGTTATTTAACAAGAATGTTTCATTGGGGGGATTTCAAAGTGAAGGTGTCCATACATGCTGCTGCGACTGACTTATTGGCAGCAGAGGAAGCGAAACAGCCGATAAAACCATTAACAGTAACCCATCCTGCTATTACGGTCGATGAAGCGTATTACATTCAATTGGAGCAAATACGCCGAAAAGTGGGGGACGGAGCGATTATTGTTGGAAAAAAAATTGGTGCGACTAGTAAAGCAATTCAGCAAATGTTCCAGGTAGACCAACCTGATTATGGCCATTTATTGGATGACATGATGTTTTTGGATGGAGACACACTTTCGCTTGACCGGTATCTCCAGCCGAAAGTAGAATTTGAGATTGCTTTTGTCTTAAAGAAGGATTTAAAAGGTCCAAATGTAACGATCTTGGATGTACTTGATGCGACAGATTATATTGTACCGGCGATTGAAGTGATTGATAGTCGAATAGAGAATTGGAATATTAAATTTGAAGATACGGTTGCGGATAACGGTTCATCTGCTGGGGCGATCCTCGGTGGAAATCCAACTAGCCTTGAGAATATAGATTTAACAAATATTGGAATGGTGGTTTATAAAAACGGAGAATATTTTGATTCGGCAGCGGGTGCGGCAGTAATGGGTAATCCACTACGCGCAGTAGCATGGTTGGCAAACTCGTTAGCAAAATATGATGTTTGGTTAAAAGCGGGGGAGGTCGTTTTATCCGGTGCGCTAACAGCGGCCGTTCCAGCTGAGCATAATGATTCCTTTACCGCAGAATTTGCTCACATCGGTTCGGTGTCTGTCTCCTTTAAAAGTCAAAATGAAGCGGGTGATAATTAATGATCAAAACGGATGTAATTACTCAGATTGCCACGGAGTTGTATCTGGCGGAAAAACATACAACACCGGTCAATCGATTTGTCGACCGTTTTCCAGAATTAGATGAAGCATTAGCCTATCAAGTTCAGGAAGAATTAATTGAAATCAAATGCAAGGAAGAACAGACGAAACGAGTTGGGCGAAAACTCGGTCTGACAAGTAAGGCTAAGCAAATCATGATGGGCGTTCATGAGCCTTCCTACGGCGTCTTGCTTGAAAGCATGCAGCTGTTTGCAGGGGAGCCGATCTCGCTTTCGCCTTTGATACATGCTAAAGCTGAGCCGGAGATTGCTTTTATTTTTAACAAAGAAGTAAAGGGTCCATCCGTATCGGTTGCGGACGTTCTTGCAGCAACAGAATTTGTAGCTCCTGGCAATTGAAATCATTGACAGCCGATTCCACGGCTTTAGCTTTACGTTAGCAGACGCTGTTGCTGATAATTCATCATCAGCTCGGTTTATTATTGGTGATCGTTTCTATGCACCAGATCAAGTAGACCTCAAGCTGATGGGCATGGTGTTTAAGAAAAACGGAGAATTTGTTTCAACCGGTGCTGGTGCGGCGGTTATGGGGCATCCAGCCCGAGCGGTTGCATGGATGGCCAATAGGCTTTACAAAATAGGACAGAGCATTAAGCCAGGTGAAGTGGTGTTAAGCGGTTCTTTATCAGGAGCTGTATCGATTGCACCGGGGACCAATTTGCGGCAAGTTTTGATGGAATTGGCTCAGTGGAAGCTGTTTTTACCGAATAAGAAAGGGAGTGCAGGCTATGCCGTTTATTCAAATCAATATTCTAAAAGGGCGTTCACCTGGAAAGAAAGAAATCTTGATCCGTAGAGTGACAGATACGGTCGCTGATGTTTTAGAAGCTCCTGGTCGGAAGCGTTCGTGTCATGATCAATGAGTTGGAGCCTGAGCATTGGGGAATTGCCGGTGAGTCTGTAAAAAAGAAATGAGGTAGCGAAATGATAGAAGTCCAGACTGGGGTAAGAGAAGTTGACCTTTATATTAATGGTAAATATGTAAAAGCAAGCAACGGTGCAACATTTGCGGTGAAAAATCCAGCAACTCAGGAATTGATTGCACAGGTAAGTGCGGCAACGGAAGCAGATGTGGATAAAGCCTGCCGCGCTGCCCGTGATGCGTTTGAACAAGGCCCGTGGCGGACGATGACTGTGGCGGAACGTTGTGCCAAGCTACGTCGCATGGCGGAGATTATTTTAGAACGAAAAGAAGAAATTGCCCGCTTGGATGCAATTGATGTCGGGAAACCATATCTTTCGACTGTCCACCATGAAGTTCCCCGAGCGGCAAATAATATCAAATTTTTCGCCGATTTCATGGAAAAACAGGGCGGGGAAGTTTATCCAATGGAAGAGGCGTACCTCAATTATACTCGCTATGAACCGGTGGGCGTGGCTGCATTGATTACACCTTGGAATGTTCCGTTCATGCTGACAACCTGGAAGCTCGGACCGTGTCTTGCAGCGGGAAACACCGCGGTTATTAAGCCAGCTGAGACAACTCCTCTATCGGTATCATTGCTTGGTGAAATTGCTAAGGAAGCAGGTATTCCTGATGGGGTTGTCAATGTTGTACATGGATTGGGGAGTGTTGTTGGCACTGCCTTAACGACACATCCTGAAGTGGATTTAATTTCCTTTACCGGTTCCACGTCTACTGGAAAAAGGATTATGAAAAATGGTGCTGATTCATTGAAAAAAGTGTCGTTTGAGCTTGGTGGCAAGGCTGCTAATATCGTTTTTGAGGATGCCAATCTCGATAAAGCGATTCCCGTTTCGATTCAAGCTGCCTTCATGAATTCCTGGAACAGGTGTGTTTGGCAGGATCGAGAATTTTAGTCCAACGAACCATCTTTGATGAATTTTTAGAAAGGTTCAAGAAGGAGGCAATGGAGTTAAAAGTGGGGGATCCCCAAAATGAGGATACAAAAATGGGCCCAGTTGTCAGTGAAGCGCATTATAACAAGGTAATCAGCTATCTTGAGGTAGCAAAAGAAGAAAATGCTACTTTGGTATGTGGAGGCAAACGCCCGCAACTACCGGATTATTTACAAAATGGCTATTATTTAGAGCCAACGGTCTATGTGCAAGAAAATCATCAGGCGAGGATATGCCAAGAAGAAATCTTCGGACCAATTGTGACCTTGATTCCGTTTGATACCGAGGAAGAAGCATTAAAAATAGCGAATGACACTGAGTATGGACTTAATGGTGTTGTATGGACAGAAAACTTACAACGAGCACATCGAATTTCTCATCATGTTCGAGCTGGTACCATTTGGGTGAATTGCTGGTTTGTTCGCGATTTACGAGCTCCATTTGGTGGATTTAAGAAAAGCGGGATTGGCCGAGAAGGTGGTCATCATAGTTTGGAATTCTTCACAGAAGCAAAAAATATTTGCATAGCACTAAGTTAAAATTTTCGACATTTTTTAACTGTATATTTTACAAAATAAAAGAATCCTCCTTTTTGGTATATTAGAATTGTCTAGGAACTACTACCAAAAGGGGGATTTCTCTATTCATCACAATTCCATCACAATTTATTGCTAATTATATAGAATACATACTAACATTGAGAGGGTCTTACCGTGAAAAAACCATTAATACTGATTGCAGATGATGAAATGAGGCTGAGGAAGCTGGTTTCCGACTTCCTATTGAATTCCGGAATTGGCGTTCTAACTGCTGAGGATGGAAAAATGGCCATTGATATTTTTATAGAGCAGCGTCAAAAAATAGATCTTATCATTTTGGATGTTATGATGCCACAAATGGATGGTTGGGAAGTATTAAAAGCGATAAGGAAAGTATCATCATCAGTTCCCATAATTATGCTAACGGCAAAATCTGAAGAATCGGATGAACTAACAGGATTTAAGCTTGGTGCAAATGATTATGTAACCAAACCCTTTTCGCCAAGTGTTTTAGTGGCAAGAGTTGAAAATCTTTTGAAACAATCACGAAAAATAAGTAGCGAACGGCTCGTATCAGGAAATCTTTCAATTGATTTAATCGAGCATATTGCCTATATTGACAATTGTCTGATTGAATTGACCCCAAAGGAATTCGATTTATTAGTTTTTTTCATTCAAAATGAAGGTATTGCGTTATCAAGGGACAATATCTTAAATGCAGTCTGGAACCATGATTATTTTGGTGACCTTCGGACTGTAGATACACATGTGAAACAATTGCGTGCTAAGCTTGGCATATTTAGTCGTTATATTCAAACAGTTCGTGGAATTGGATACAGAATGAGGTGCAAGGATGCGGATGACATCGATAAGAGTTAAATTATTTTTAATCCTGACATCTATTATCCTTCTTTTCGTCATCATCACCCAATTTTTTGGCATGTTTTTCCTTGAGGATTTTTACATTTTCTCAAAAAAGAAGTCACTTAATGAAAGTCTTGCCCAGGTGCAACAAATTTTATCCAAAAACAATCATTATGAAGAACATCTTGCAGCACTTCAAGATAGTAAAAACATTAATATTGTTATTACAGACAAAGATTATCATGTCATTTTCATGACAGCTTTTTTAAACAGTAAGGATAATAATCAGCTTCCTTATCCAAAATTACCAGATAAACGGGATAAACATATAAATGATTTAAAAGAAAACTTTTCTAAACTTCCAAAAATCGTAACCCGTACCGATCCACGGATGAACACGGAATTCTTAAGTATGTATTCCAAAATTAAGCTTCCAGATGATACTGAAGGTTTTATTGAGATTAGTACATCCATCGATGCCATGAAGGACAGCATCAGGGCAGCAAGCAATTTTATCCTTTATTTATCCTTATTGGTTACAGTCATTGGGACAATTACAATTTTCTATGTATCAAGAAAGATTTCAAAACCTATTGTTAAAATCGGTAAGCTAACGGCTGATATGGCCAATCTGGACTTTTCACAAAGAATAGAAGTAAACTCCAATGATGAGATTGGTGAACTAGGAAAAAATATTAATTTATTATCTGAAAAGCTGGATAAAACGCTTAACGAACTTGCTAACGCTAATTTTCAACTGAAAAAAGATCTTGAGATGAAAGAAAGAATAGATGAATCAAGAAAAGAATTAATCGCCAATGTTTCACATGAACTAAAAACACCGATTTCGCTAATCGCAGGTTATGCTGAGGGGCTCAAGGTCAATGTTAACAGTGAGGATAAGGATTTTTATTGTGATGTAATTATTGATGAAGCAGCGAAAATGAACAAACTCGTACTTAGCCTGTTAGATCTTTCTCAGCTTGAAGGTGGATACAAGCAGATGAAAAAAGAATCGATTAAGGCAAATGTCCTTATCGAGAATACGCTCGAAAAATTCAGCCTCATTTTTAAAGAAAAAGGGATTATAGTCACGGTTACTTATGAAGGGGAATATAAGGTATACGCTGATCCCGATAGAATAGAACAAGTGTTAACGAATTATATAACCAATGCAATCAATCATGTTGATCATTGTAAAATGATAACGATACAAGTCAAAGAGAAAAGTGAAGAAATAGTGTTTAGTGTTATCAATACTGGAGGCTGTATTCAGCCCGATGAAATTGATAAAATCTGGGATAGCTTTTACAAAATTGATAAAGCACGTACCCGAGAATATGGTGGCTCAGGACTAGGACTGACTATTGTCAAAGCGATTATTGAGGCGCACGGTGGAAAATATGGAGCAACTAATCATAAAGATTCCGTTGAATTTTGGTTTGCTTTAAAGAAAAAAGGAATAGCCTAAAATAAGCCGATCATTTTATGTGAACTTTTAGGATGAATGCAAAATACAAATTCAGAATCAATTAAAAAAACAGAGCTAATCATAATAGAATAGCTCTGTTTTTTTCAGTTAGGATTACATTGAATTTCTTACACTGTATGAAGTACCTAAATTCCTAATGACTCTTGAATAAAGGTTGTTAAATAGTCGACATTGGTTATGTTTTTATTACATTCGGAACTATCTGTGCAAATAAGATTCCCGATGGCCTTGTAGTAATCAGGATTTTTGGATTTTTTTGCCTTTGTTATGGTGGATATATAGCCTACCTCGCCAAAGCATTTGCAGAAGGAACAAAGATTTTTTTTACTATTTGGTGTCATTTTACATTCGATGCCGACCAATTTACCATCAAGTTCATATAGGACAAATTTTTTTTTGGATCCTAAATCATTCCAGCTTAAATAGGTTAGCAGGTTATGATCTATTTTGGATAAATCAGGTAGCTTTAACTTTTTATTCTTCGGATACATTTTTTTTAGCTGTTGCTCAGTGATTTTTGGAAAAGGCAACAAAAAGAGTGAAAGACGCTTGATATATTGGTCATATTCCTCATCTGATTTTAGTTTGGATAGATCGAGCATTTGCTGTTGTTCCATGTTTGCATTTGGAAAAAGATCCAAGATTTTTGCACTAGCTAATTCGATGACCGCTGCCAAAACGGTTGGGGGTAAATTCTTTTTAGTACTGTCCTTAATTAAAGCTATCTGTTTGTTTATGAAATTTAATTGTTCATTTTTAATAAATTTTTTGTTCATCATATTTCTCCTATCATATTGCTTAAGCCCTCATCACTTATTTTATAAAATAAAGCAGATTTCTAAAATGGAGAAAATAGTTTAGAAGCATTTTTTACATAAAACCATTATGTGTTATCGCTCTTAACTCTAAAATAAAAAAAGCACTGATGAAAGAAAGAATTTTCATCAATGCTTTTTATTCATTTCTTATGTGAATAAACAATCTTCTTAATGGTTTCGATTGAGAGGTAGTATTCCTTAGCCAGTTGCTGGATACTGCTTCCACAACTAAAAGAATCTCGAATTGCAGCATTACGTCGATCGAGCAGTCGTCTTCCGCCACTGGAAATTCCCCATTTCTGGTACTCCGTTTCCTGTTTAGGAATGTAAAGGGTCTCTCCTTGGACATACTTTTGAATTTCTATAATTAGCTTTTCGGGTAAAACCTTGGTTGCATTAATATACTTCATTTTTGCCCGCTCCTTATTTTAATTTTGAAAATAAGGTGCAAAGCCAAAAAAATTAGAAAAGCAATGCAGCGATTAAATTAACTGTTTCGCCCCATGCAAAGTATCGCCTTTCCAATAATAGGCTTTGCATGAGTGGAAGAAGTACCAGACAATCTAACGTGATTCTCCATCTGTAAGCACCCCCTTTAATTCATCATTATAACGAAATTACTTAGTGATTGAAACGTTAAATTCTATCTTTTCCTAAACCCGAAAGTGAGCAATAGATTTATCAAAGGTTGTTGTTTACCTCAGTCATCATACTTTGGCTATATATCTTTAATAGTTTATTAAAGGATTCTTCACATAGCCATCACAAACCATTTCTAAAATTAAGCCAGTAAACTAGTAAAGTGCTACTAAGAAAGGGTTGAGACATTTTGAAAAAACAAGCAATCGCAATTATTCTTTCTTTCTCTTTAGGGATGTCATTTTTGGCAGGTTGTTCAGAAGAGACCGAAGCTACACCTGTAAAAACTACTGAGCAAAAAGTTACAAAAGGAAATTTGGAAATAGGCCTTGCTGCCGATGGAAGAATCAGCCGGTCGATAACTAATTTGGATTTTGAAGTATCCGGCACAGTTAGTAAGGTGAATGTTCAGGTCGGACAAACTGTAAAAGCAGGTGACATTCTAGCTGAGCTTGATGATACGGATCTACAGCTTGCTGTCACACAAGCAACCAATGCTTTAGGTAAGGCTGAAGCAAATTATACTGACGCCGTTAATCAACGTGAAATTGATAAAATGGATTCAAAAATAAAAGTAGATGAAGCGAAAGCGAAATGGGATACGAAAACAGATGATGCGTCTCTAAAGGCTGCATATGAACTTGAATTAAAAAAATATCAAACTTTAGTAAACAGTAACTCATCGATTCAGAATGCAAAATTAAGCTTAGAAGAAGCGAAAAACGACCTCCAGGAAGCAAAAAATAATTTAAACAAGATTTATCTTAAAGCCCCTATTGATGGTGCGATTATGAACATTAACTATAAAGTGGGCGAAGTTGTAACAGGGACTCAAACCGCTACAAATAATAACTCATCTTCATCAAGCAGCGCCTTTATGACGATCGTCGATCCGTCGGTCATCTATGTAACAGCAACTGCTACAGAGACTGATATTACAGGGATCGCAACAGGTCAACAAATGAGAGTAGCAATTGACTCCGTATCTTTAGAAAATGTTGCGGGGGATGTGGTGTCTGTGAGTGATATTCCAACAATCGACAGCTCTGGTGTCGTTACTTATCAGGTTACCTGGGAAATTGGCAGAAGCAAATCCTATTATTAAAGATGGAATGACCGCATTTATAACATTTTTAAAAAAGGAAAAGACAGATGTTCTCCTTGTACCAAACAAAGCCATTTTTGTTGAAGATGGAAAGCAATATGTCAATGTTAAGCAATCGGATGGAAAAACCAAAAAAACAGCTATTACCGGCGGCTTAACGAACGGAATCCAAACGGAAGTGGTTGAAGGTCTTAAGCAAGGAGAGACCGTTGTCATAGGCGGTGTTCAACAATGAAATTAGTTGAGCTGTTACGTTCCGTTATGCTCAGCGTCTCTACTAATAAATTTAGAGTAATCCTGACATCGCTCGGAATTATTATAGGTACCTTTACGATCATTATGGTTGTCGGTATCGGAAAAGCCAGTGAAAAAGCAGTTGAAGATCAGTATAAGCGGCTATCTGTTGAAAGTATAACGATAACAAAGGCCCGTGGTCCCGGCAAGGGTATGGGCACTACCTCAACGAAGTCTTTGACTAAACAAGATGCTCTTCAAATGTCTGAAGTGCTTAACAATGTTAAGAGTGTGGGGGTTAGTACCTGGAACTTCATCAGAAATTGCTAATGGGTTAACAACTTCGACAGTCATGATTCAAGGAATTAACGAAGCTTATGCGGATATTACCCATCTGACTCCAATAAGCGGCGATCTATTTACTGATGAAGACGGGGCAATTAGAAACAAAGTGGTGGTACTTGGTTACAATTTAGCGGATCTTTTGTTCGATGGTGATATTAATGCTGCTGTTGGGACAAAAATCATGGTAAAAGGTTCACCCTACACCGTAACAGGTGTTTTAGAGCGTATTGGTGGGTCCGGCGGAATTAGTAGTGGACCTAGTAATATGTCAAGTTCTACAACAGCAGATGACATGGCGTTTATCCCTTATGATGTGGCACTAAAGTATACGACCGGTACGGGTGGAACAAGAGGCGGAGGCGGTGGAATGGGACAGGTAACCATTATCGCCCAAGCTAACGATATTAACAGCGTCCAGCCTGCCATTGAAGAAATTAAACAGTACATCGGAGAAATCACAGGGGATTCTGAATCCTATTCGGTCGTAGATGCGGGAAGTACATTAGCTTCAGCACAAGAGACATCCAATACGATGTCTGCCTTATTAATAGCAGTTGCCGCTATTGTTATGATTGTTAGTGGAATTGGAATAATGAATGTGCTGATGGTGGCTGTAAAAGAACGAACTCGAGAAATTGGTATTCTCAAAAGTATTGGCGCAGCAAGGAATGTTATCCTGCTAGAATTCTTATTTGAAGCAATATTTATCAGCCTTTGCGGTGGTTTGCTTGGAGTATTACTAAGTGTGTTCGCTCCATGGGTACTGTCCTTTACGGATATAAATTATTTAGCTTCGGTGGAAGGAATTGTGCTTGGTTTAGGATTTTCTGTGATAACTGGGATATTCTTCGGATATTATCCTGCTGCAAAAGCATCTAAGTTAAAACCGATTGAAGCATTAAATTATGATTGATAGGAGTGGCAACATTGAAAATCAAACGTTTATTAACTGGAATGGCATCGACTTTAATGATATTTGCAATAGTAGGTTGTTCAAATGCTGCAAGCTCAGAAGAACAAACGACAGCGGAGGAGACTACTTCTAAAGCGGGAAGCACGACTGCAGCTAATTTTGAAGAAGCCGATGTTTACGGTGAAGTATCTGAGGTTATTGGAAATGAAGTTACCTTGAAGCTGTTAGAAAAACCTAAAATGCCTACCCAAAACGGCGAAAAGGGCACCGCTCGACCTGAGGGTACTGATAAGGCAGCTGGAAATGCAGACACAGGTACAGCATCAAGTGCCGACACAGGTACAGCAGGAAGCGGAGCACCAGGTGGTGGTGGAATGAGAGAAAAAAATTATACTGGTGAAGAGAAAACAATCGTGATTCCAGTTGGGACGCCAATTGTGTCTATGACCAGAGGCGATAATGGAATGGAAGAAACAGAAATCAGTATCAATGAATTAGTCTCTGGAAGTACGTTATCAATCTATTATCAGGAAGATGGAAAAACAATCGAGAAAGTATCGATTAGAAAGCAGAGAACAGGTGGTGGAATGGGTGGTCCAGGTGGAGATGGTGGTAAAGCCGGTAATTAAGATGACCGACATCTGTAAGTCATATGGCAAAGATGAGAATAAGGTGGATGTATTAAAAGGAGTATCACTAACCGTTGATCAAGGAGAATTTGTTGCCATACTAGGTCCTTCAGGTTCCGGGAAAACAACATTGATGAACTTGATAGGACTAATCGATACGGTTGATACCTGGAGAGTTTTTGCTAGATGGAGTTAATATTAAAGAGCATTCTGAAAAAAACTATGCAAAAATCAGAAATGAAAAAATTGGGTTTGTCTTTCAAAAATTTAACCTCATTTCTAAATACACAGCCCTTTATAATGTAGCCCTACCATTACTTCTACGAGGCGAAAGCTATAAAGTGGCCAAACAGAAAGCTACAGAAACCTTAGAAAGAGTGGGGCTTGGTGATCGAATTCACCATCGTCCCAACCAGCTGTCGGGAGGTCAGCAACAGCGGGTTGCCATCGCGCGTGCGTTGGTTGGTGAGTGCCCTTTGATTCTTGCAGATGAGCCAACCGGTGCCCTTGACCAAAAGACAGGCAGGGAAGTTCTTGATTTTATTCATCAGCTTAATCGTGAAGGAAAAACAATTGTGATCATTACTCATGATGAAAGTATTGCTGCAAAAGCGCAAAGAATCGTATATGTAGAGGACGGAATGATTCAACACCATACTGGACAATCCGTTAATGAATTTTCCCATTAAGGTTTTAACATAACGGGACTTAACTGCTGTTTAGTTATGAATATATAATCGTAAGATAATATGTTATAATAAATTTCCTTGGCAGGGGCAAATAAACAAGAAAGCAGGGTGTCTTTGGGACATCCCTGCTTTCTTGCTTTAAAAGGATATGGGACTTGGTGGGAGTCCAACCCACAACATACATAACAGTTAACGTTTGTAACTGCTAGTTGCTCTAGGCGTTGAGCTACAAGTCCTGATGATAGTATCTGCAGTTGATTAAGATATATACATTTATTTTTGGCTCGGCTTAATTTGATGTGGTTCTTTTTCCTTTGCTTTTGGTATAAAGGATGAATCAATCGTATCGCCTGATTTCTTTTCTTCTTCTAAAAATCCTTCATATATGGTTTCGAAGAAAGTCGGATTCTTTTCCCACTCTGTTTTTGGTAGCGTTAGTACAAAGGAGCCATCGGGGTTTGGAATGGATATAGTATAGTTAGTATTCTTCGGAACATTAACACCAATTAAGGTTCCTTTATAATAAGCACCAGGAGCTGATGTGACCACTAACGTTGGTGGTTTGTCCGTAATGACAGTACCTTCTTTTGGAAGTGTGATATCGATATTAATTCCAATATCATCAGGAAAAACGAATACTTTATTTTCGGGCAAAGTGTAAATGGTATTGTTTAATATTACGACCATGTAATGATCTTCTTCATCTTCTGGGAGATAGTACATTGAATATTCTCCGTTTTTATTACTAGGATTGCTCATTGTAAACCCTTCAACTCCGTCGCGGCGCATATTGACTGTTGCCCCTTCGACTGGATTTCCGTCTGCATCTTTAATGGTGCCAGCGATTTTGTATTTTGATGGAACAAAGCTCGGGAATTTCTGTTCCTTCCCTAATTGAGCCTGACCATGAACATCCACTAGTGATGTGTTTTGTTTATTCTCACTTACTTTGTTAATTATGATGGGAAACTGAATAACCAGTTCGTCCTTCAATCCAACTATTAACTCTCTTGTTTTTTTGTCTATTTTTTCACCGTCTATTTTGGCATCGTCCGCATTTACGACAGTGATCGTTTTCTTTTGAACTTTATCCTTATTCAAGATAAACGACACTTCACCATTTTTGTCTGTTTTTTTTGTTACATGAAGGGAAGTTTCGACCTCGGCACCAACAACTGGTTTTCCGTCGAGCGTGAGCTTTGCCTTAAACGTTTCTGAATGGGAGTCATCGAATTTCCAAGGAGTAACGGTGGCTTCAGATTTTTCTAATCTAAATTCAGGTTTTTCTGAGGTAGTTCCACTGCATGCGGCTAAACTTGATATGGTTAATCCGACTAAAAGTGTATATAGTAGTTTTTTCATAGTCTCTCCTCTGTTTAATAAATAAAGCGGATTTTCATCCGCTTTATTATTCTTATTATTTCTTTGTCGTTTCAGCTTGAGTCTTATCTCCACCTAAAGCAAACACATGAATTTGTGGCTGATTACCGGCAGACGTGATCATCAAATACGTTTTATTGTTATGCTCAAAAATGGTTGGTGCAGCCGAAATGGTATCACCTGAAGTTTGGAACGACCATAGTTCTTTACCAGTAGCGGTCTCAATTGCTTTAACTTTTCCATCTAATTCACCATAGAAAGAAAGACCTGCTTTTGTACTGGTCAAACCACCACGCATTGGATCGTTCGTTTTGATTTGGTATTTGATCTTTCCATCATTTACGTCAATTGCGGTAATGGTGCCGTATGCTTCCGTATCTGCTGCGACAGCAAAAGAAGTACCCATTGCCCAAATTCCATAGAATTTATCTTTCATATCAGCTGCTTCTGCTTCGTTTTTAGCCGTTTTTGTAATATACGGTTGTTCAATTCCCGGAATGAGCGTTAAGTTGGAAGCTGGGTCGAATGTATCAGGTGCGTAGTTCTGTCCACCGAGAACACCAGGGTAAGTTAACACGCCTTCTGGGGTTGGATTCGGGTGATCGATTTTACTAAATGCTACATTTTTGTAAATAGGAGTACCCGTTTTCGGATCATAAGCAAACCATTCTCCACCTTTTGTCCCAACCATGACGATTTTTTGTTCTTTTCCATTCACTTTTGCTTTTACAATCGTTGGAGAATCTGCTGTATCATAATCCCACAGGTCATGCGAAACTTGCTGTTGTGCCCAAATCATTTTCCCTGTTTTTGAATCAAGTGCTACAACAGAGTCAGTGTGCGGGTTGTCGCCAGGGCGCGTTTCTCCATAATAGTCCGGAGCTGGATTGCCTGTACTGATATACATGATCCCAGTTTCGGTATCGATACTAGGTGGCATCCAAACCGCACCGCCTCCTCCAAATATTCCTTCAGCCAGCCAGTCTTGTCCCTTCGGTGGAACTGTATAGAAAGGCTCATCCCATGCAGGAGTTAGGTCGCTCGCGTTAAAGGCTGCTTCAAATCCACGGATCCCGTTGTCACCACCAGAAGAACCAACAAAGATTTTACCATCATAGTACACAGGAGCAGTAGTTTCATAGTAACCGTTTTCAGCAGTTACTTCAGGATAGAATTCACTAAGTTTCACTTGCTTAACCGTTTTTCCTGTTTTTTGATCGATGGCAACGATTTGGTTATCTGCGATTAACATAAATACTTTTCCTTCTCCAACAGCTACACCCCGGTTTGAACTCGGCATTTGCATCTTTTTAATGTGATCTAAAGTTTCTTGGTCAGGCTGCCATTGCCAGATGACATCGCCCTTAACTGCATCAAACGCAAAGACGTAGTTTGAGCTTGTTGTTACATAGGCCACACCATCAATAACAATTGGATAACTTTGGTTTCCACTTGGGATATCTTTATTTAATTCTTTAAAATTTTTATTCCAAACAATGCCTAAATCCTTCACGTTATCTTTCGTAAACTCTGAAAATGGTACATGACGGCCCAAACCATAGTCAAAACCAAAGGTTTCCCAGTTACTGTTAGTTGTTTCCTTTTTTTTGACAGGGTCTTTTTCAGTTTCTGTTGATGAACAACCAGTCGCTAGGAGCGAAGCAGCCAAAATTGCTGTAAAAAAATGTAAGCGTTTTCTCATTTTATTAATTCCCCCTTTTGAAATTTATTTATGATGCAAAATGGGATAATAGTACTGTTCGTCCCAAAAAAATATGAATGTACATGGTTTGTCCGAAAATATTATTCTTTTATCATATTTCCGATGTCTATCAAAATATAAATCATAAAAGAGTGAAATAAAAAAATTAGGAGGAAATAAAATGCGAAAGAAAATAATGGGTTTACTTCTAACACTATTAATGGTATTTACCTTAGCAGCATGTAGCTCCAATGAAAAAACAGACCAAACATCAAAAAATGATGGTAACAATGAACAACCCGCAGCTGCGCCAGCACCAGTCGATAGTAAAGAACCCGATACAAAGGAAGTAACTCCAACTGGTAATGTGGTAGAAGTGACGATTAATGCAAAAAACTTTGAGTTTGACGTGAAAGAAATTAAAGCAAAGGTTGGTGACACAGTAAAAATCCATTTTGTAAACACAGAAGGTGGACATGGTTTAGCTCTTGATAAGTACAATGTGGATGCTAAAGACGGAGACACGGTTGAATTTATGGCAGCAGAAGCAGGAGAGTTTGCCTATTACTGTTCAATAATGTGTGGTCATGGTCATGATCTAATGGAAGGGAAATTAATAGTTGAATAGTTGTTCACTTAAGAGGAAGAAAAAGCAGATCGAGTGCGATCTGCTTTTTTTTTAAGGATTTGTTGACCATAGTCCTGCTGTTTTAACGAAAACTCTTGGATTAAGTTTTAAACTGGCTACGATTAATTCAGCAAGGTCTTCTGCTTGCATAATGTTTTCTTCATTGCCACTAACTAGATTGGTATCAATGGCCAAATCAGTAACGACCGTACTTGGTGTTAAGGCCGTTACACGGATATTGTGCTTTCTTACTTCAAGCATAAGTGATTCTGTTAGACCTAAAACGGCAAATTTTGATGCACTGTAAGCACTCGTGATTGGAGCCCCTTTTTGACCAGCTGATGATGCAATATTGATAATATCACCTGATTTTCTTTCAATCATGTCAGGTAATACTGCTCTTGTTACATTATAAACACCCATCAAGTTTACTTGGATGATTTTCTCCCATTCTTCAGGAGTTAAATCAAGAAAACCACCAAATTTAGCAATTCCTGCATTGTTGATCAGAATATCAATCTGTCCTAGGTCAGATTTGATATGTTCAACTGCATGAGTAACAGATTCAAGATCCGTAACATCTGCTGATGCCGCGGAAACTTGCACATCATATTGTGCTAGTTCAGCCGCTACCTTTTCAAGATTAGACATATTCAAGCCAATCAATCCTAGATGAACACCTTCTTTCGCTAATGCGATAGCTGTAGCTCGTCCTATTCCTCTACCTGCTCCAGTAATAAGCGCAGTTTTTCCATTTAGAGAACCCATTTTATCACTCCTAAAAAAGTAGAAAATCATTATTTAATAATAACAAATTGAAGTTATGATTACTAATTTTTAACAGTATCGTTTTTTATACTATGTAATGAAAAAGTGCGTACTTGCTTGTTTTTTTTTCTTAGCTAATAATAGGATTAAATATTTTATTTATTTAGAAAGTGGGGATATTATGCAATTAAGAGTTTCAGCCGTTCAGTATCATCTCCATACGATTCATTCTTTTGATGAATTTGCCAATCAAGTGGAGCATTATATTAAAACAGCAGAAGAATTTGGATCGGATTTTATCATTTTCCCTGAATTTTTTACTACACAGCTTATGTCAATTGGCAATGATAAAGGGGAAGCCTTGACGATACAGGATTTACCCAACTATACCGAACAATATCGATCTTTATTTATCAATTTGGCCAAACAATATAAAATGCACATTATCGGTGGAACTCACGTGATTCAGAAAAGTGATCGTCTATATAATGTTGCACATATGTTCTATCCTGATGGAAGGGTTGCCGAACAAGCAAAACTTCATATTACGCCAACTGAAGTGACAGAATGGAATATGAGTGCAGGCGATTACTTAGAGGTTTTTGAGACGGAAAAAGGAACAGTTGCGATGTTAACATGTTATGACATCGAATTCCCGGAAATCGTTCGGATGGCAAAGGCGAAAGGGGCAGATGTAATCTTCTGTCCATCTTGTACCGATGATCGTCACGGTTTTCATCGAGTTCGTTATACAAGTCATGCAAGGGCCATTGAAAATCAAGTCTATGTTGTCACTACTGGTACGATCGGTTCGTTGCCAACGGTTGATTTCATGCGTGCAAATTTTGGGCAGGCAGCTGTCATCACCCCTAATGACATACCATTCCCTCCACAAGGTATTCTAGTTGAAGGGGAAATTAATCAAGATATGATTGTTACAGCAGATCTAAATTTACAATTGTTATATCAAGTTCGTGAAAAGGGGTCTGTTACTACTTGGCGTGACCGACGAACAGATTTATACACAGATTGGGAAACAAAATAGGGAAGGGAGATAAGCTAATGGAATATAGTAGAATTACGAATATCAACGATCCTTTATTTAAACAAATGCATCAATTAATGCAGGATGTATTTCCAAAAGAAGAAGTATTAGAATTTGATCTTTGGAAAGAACCATTGGAGGATCCGGGAATTCGTGTTTTTGTTGCTGTTCATGAAGGAAATGTAGTAGGGGCTACCGAATACCGGTATTATGAGGATTTTAATGTTGCGATGACTGATTTTACTATCATTGGTCAAGCTAGCTTGGGTATTGGTCCATTTTTAGCAAAGAAAAGGTTAGAAGATTTGCATGCTTTAGCATCAGCTAATAATCAGACATTATCAGGTATGTTTGCCGAAATCTATGATCCATATCGTGTAGATCACTATGAGTTTGGCGGTGTTAAGCCAATGGATCCATATGTACGTCGTGAAGTACTGGCACATCTTGGCTATAAACGTCTAGATTTCCAATATGTTCATCCTTCATGGAATAACGATGGTGAAGCAGTTACTGGCCTTGACCTTTGTTTCCTGCCAATGGATGGTGATATCAATGAATTACACACTGACTTAATTGTGAAATTCTTGAAACGCTATTATACGGTTTTAGCGAATAAACCAGAGTCTTGGTATACGATGATTGAAGACTTGGAAGCAAAAGAAACGGTGTCATTATTATATTTTTAATAACGGATGAAATAAAGCTTGGCAACTAAGTGTAAGAACAGGTTGATATTAAATAAACATATTTATCCAGAAAATCAATAAACTCTTAATAAGGAAGGGGGAATTGATTTATGGATAAGTGTATTTCCTGTGGAAACGAGCTATGCAAAATGGAGAGAAACAGGAGCGAATGCTGGGAGTGTAGAGAGAAAACATTTGAGTCTTATGGTGAAGAGGGTATAGATGAGTAATCATTTCTAAGTATAATAGACTAACGATGCTGGATAATTGAAAAAAAGCTGAGCCCTTTATTAGCGGACATACGTTCCGTTATTTTTAGAAAAAAGGATATTAAAAGAGGACTAACGGACATAGGTTCCTTTATTAGCCAAAAATAAAGCTATTTGACTTCCCTTTTTAGTAAATAGCGTACCTGATGTCCGCATCCACCTTCTAAATACCTATTTTTCTTAAAATAACGAACTCCATGTCCGCATACTTAAACGGGTAGCTATAAAGCAATAATTAACGCTGTTGAAATCAGAGTCAACAGCGTTTTTTATTTGATTTAATGGAGACTCATAAGAAGCAATTGTGCGGAATAAACATTAAAACAGTATGGGGATTTTTTCAGGAGGGGAAAGCATGAATGCTGTTTTTGAGCGAAAGGCAAGATTTGAGCATCGTTTTTGGCTTCAAATATTAGGCGATCATTCTCGGTTCATATATGAGTCACTTGCTCCCGTTCAAAAAGTGGAAATAGAAATGGCTCAAAATTTTATTCAAGCATTCGACCAGCTTCTTAACCAGGCAAAATCTGCTGATCCAAAGCAATTGGCCATCACAGCTGAAACCGAGGTTAATCGTTTACGAAGTTTTAAATTAGATTTATTAAAACATCACCTTATTGGGAAAACCAAAATTCATCTTCCACCTACCTTTATTAATCATATGGTAAGTGAATTAGAAGAATATTTAAGAATATTATCGCACCTAAAAGCTGGAAGGTTCCCCCGTGTATCATGAACTCCATCATCACCTCCTTTGGTTATTAGATGCGGCAGGTCATGCAGAAGCGATTAGCTCCAATTTAGATGGAGTAGAAATGAAACTAAAGGAAAAAAGTCATACATTTAAAAAGACTTTTGAAGCCTTTTATCTTAAGGCTGTGGAACTGGCTGGTTATTTACGATCAAATCTTACTGAGTTTCCTGCTTTAACCAAAATGAATCTTGACAGCGAGTTAGAAATTAAGCTATTTCAGGTTTTTTTAGAGGAGATAGAAGAGCTTAGGCTTACTAAACAGGCATTAGGCACCTTTGCGCCGCTTATGGCCGATCATATGTATCGCGAAGAATGTTATTATTTAATGAAATTAGCGGAATCTACAAAGCTTGACCCACCAAACTGTGATCCCGCTAAGCCAAGACTGAAGGAATGAACGGAAACGATTGTATAGAATAAGAAGGAAAAACTTCAGCCTAAGTTAATCAGATAAGGTTAATAAATTAATTAAGGGTTTGGGTAATATACCAAGCCCTTTTTGATATGCTCCTGGCATTGATGCTAGCAATTAATAAGAATGGTTAACTCGACTTCTATGCGTAATATTTGCAATGAAAAGAAGAGAACAGTGCACGCAGAGAGGTCCTATGTGCAATATTTGCAATGAAAAGAGGGTCATAGTTCACGTAAAGCAGTCCTATGAGCAATATCCACTATGGAAAAAGTGTCCCAGTGCACATAGAGTTTTATTGTAAAGGTTCAATTAAAATAGGAATATAACTCTTGTAATAAATAAGTAATTAATTATATACTTATCTCGGAATAGAAAAGCGAATCATTCGTTATTTTTTACAC
The DNA here is from genome assembly GCF_033449965.1 of Bacillus sp. T3. Classification (NCBI taxonomy): domain Bacteria; kingdom Bacillati; phylum Bacillota; class Bacilli; order Caryophanales; family Bacillaceae; genus Bacillus; species Bacillus sp. T3. The sequence continues at coordinate 3,258,386 of NZ_CP137761.1, read as the reverse complement.
ATCATATAAGTACATAGTTATTTAACTATATTGGAGGTGATGGATATGGAAAAAACACTTGATCAAGTGTCTCTTGTATTGAAGCTATTAGGTGATAAAACGCGCTTGACGATGGTGTCCATCTTAAAGCAACGTGAATGCTGTGTATGTGAGTTCCAAGAAGTGTTTGAAATGAGCCAACCATCCATTAGTCAGCATCTTCGAAAGCTAAAGGATGCAGGATTAGTAAAAGAAGAACGAAGAGGGCAATGGATTTATTATTCACTTAATAAACAAAACGGTTTGTATGGATTGATAGAGGGGATTTTGATCCATATTCCTTGTCAGGATGAAAAGATTAAACAAATTATCCAAAGCAATCCAACAGCAAAATGTGGTTGTTAATGATGAAACAAACATGAAAGGAAGTGTACATATGAGTAATTCACAGAAAAAACGATTAGGCTTCTTGGATCGATACTTAACCCTTTGGATATTTTTAGCTATGGCTATTGGTATCGCTATTGGTTTTGTCGTACCAGGATTCGTTGATAGTCTTAATAGTTTGCAAGTAGGAACGACTTCCATTCCGTTAGCGATTGGGTTAATTTTGATGATGTACCCTCCACTTGCAAAGGTTCGCTATGAAGAGATTGGGCGTGTCTTCAAAGATGTCAAAGTTTTGACTTTATCATTAGTACAAAACTGGATTATCGGACCAATTCTGATGTTTTTATTGGCGATCATTTTTCTTCAAGATAAGCCAGAGTATATGGTTGGTCTCATTATGATTGGGCTGGCACGTTGTATTGCAATGGTTATAGTATGGAATGATCTTGCAAAAGGGGATACGGAATACGCTGCAGGACTGGTGGCCTTCAATTCTATATTCCAAATGTTATTTTTCTCTGTTTATGCGTATGTGTTTGTTACGATCATTCCTGAATGGTTTGGAATCAAAGGGGCAGTAGTAGACATTACCATGATCGAAGTAGCAAAATCAGTCTTCATTTATTTAGGCATACCATTTTTTGCTGGAATGATTACTCGGTTTACTTTAGTAAAAGCAAAAGGCAGACAATGGTATGAGAAGGTATTTATCCCAAAAATTAGTCCGATTACATTAATTGCTTTACTATTTACGATTATCGTAATGTTTTCATTAAAAGGAGACAAGATTATTAGTTTACCGCTAGATGTTGTGCGGATAGCCATTCCACTATTAATCTACTTCGTGGTAATGTTTTTTGTTTCTTTTTTTATGGGGCGAAAAATTGGTGCAAACTATCCGGTAACGACAACACTTGCCTTTACCGCTGGTAGTAATAACTTCGAGTTGGCGATTGCGGTAGCCGTTGGGGTATTTGGCATTCATTCTGGAGCAGCCTTTGCTGCCGTCATCGGTCCTTTAGTTGAAGTACCGGTCATGATTGCGCTCGTCAATGTGGCTCTTTGGTTTAAACGTAAATATTTTACTGAAACACTGCATAACTAAACAATAAAAAGGCGGAATATTCATATGGAAAACAAAAAAATCATTTACTTCTTATGTACAGGAAATTCATGCCGAAGCCAGATGGCAGAAGGTTGGGCAAAAAACTATCTGAATGACGAATGGATCGTAAAAAGCGCTGGACTAGAAGCACATGGCTTAAATCCAAACGCTGTTAAAGCAATGAATGAAGTGAGCATAGATATTTCCAATCAAACCTCAGATGTAATTGATCCAGAAATCCTGAACCATTCGAGTCTAGTGGTAACTTTATGTGGACATGCGGACGAGCATTGTCCGATGACTCCACCCCATGTCAAAAGAGTTCACTGGGGATTTGATGACCCAGCTAAGGCCGAAGGAACAGAAACTGAAAAGTGGGCTTTCTTCCAACGTGTCCGTGATGAAATCGGAGACCGCATTAAGCGATTTGCTGAAACGGGTGAGTAATAAAATAATAGCCAGGAGTCAAAATGCTCTTGGCTTAATCTTTGTTGTTAATATAAGCAAATACTTATATAGGAGGATGTACCATGAGTAAAGTCGAAATCTTTGACCCAGCGATGTGTTGTCCGACAGGAGTTTGTGGTCCTAGTGTTGACCCTGAACTAACTAGAGTGGCTAATGCTATCTTTTTATTAGAGAAAAAGGGATTTGACATTAAACGATACAATCTCGGTTCGGAACCAGCGAAATTTGTGGAAAATAAAGAAGTAAATAAAGTCCTCCATGAGAAGGGGCCAGATGCACTTCCAGTCATTATAAAAGATGGTGTAATGGTTAAAATTGGAGTATACCCAACAAACGAAGAGCTTGCGGAATGGTTTAGTGTGTCTGTAGAACAATTGATGGTTAAACCAAAGACTAATCTTCAAATAGATCTTAATCCATTGAAGTAGAAAGAAGTGAAGTCATGTTTCAATCTTTCGATACGAATATGATCGTTAACACAAAATTTTTATTCTTTACCGGAAAAGGCGGAGTAGGGAAAACTTCAGCTGCGTGTGCAACGGCTGTTAAATTAGCTGATGAGGGAAAAAGGTATTACTTGTAAGTACGGACCCAGCTTCTAACTTGCAGGATGTTTTAGAAGTTGGTCTAACGAATTCTCCTATGCTTATTCCAAATGTACCTAATCTTTACGCCTGTAATCTTGACCCTGAAGAGGCAGCGAGAGCCTATCGAGACAAACTTATTGGTCCATATCGTGGGAAACTTCCAGAAACAGTTGTGTCAACGATAGAGGAACAGTTATCAGGTGCTTGCACCGTTGAAATAGCAGCCTTTGATGAATTTACCAATTTACTTGCAGATCCTTTGATTGTTGACGCGTATGAACATATCATCTTTGATACGGCACCAACCTGGTCATACACTCCGTCTGCTACAACTGCCAACTGCTTGGAGTGGATTTTTAGAGGAAAATACACATGGAGCCTCGTGCTTAGGACCTTTATCTGGGTTATCCGAAAAGAAACAAATCTACTCCGATACAATGGAAGCACTTTCTGATTCAACAAAAACAACTCTTATCCTTGTTGCAAGACCTGATGATTCATCTTTAATAGAGGCAAACCGTGCATCTAATGAATTAAAGGAAATAGGGATTAAAAATCAGGCACTTATTATTAACGGCTTAATGCAAACCTATTTACCTGAAGATAAGATTTCTGTATCATTCTATGAGCGCCAACGAAAAGCAATTAAACAATTGCCAAGGGATTTAAAGCAAGTGGCCATTTATACGTTACCATTTGTATCCTATTCTTTAACAGGTGTTAAACATCTTCGGTATTTATTAAAAAAATACACAATGCCAGTGTCACAAGTTGAAGATATAGGCAAAACGATATCGTTACCAGGGTTAAGTAAAGTAATTGACGAATTCTCAGAGAATAATAAAAGAGTAATTTTTACAATGGGTAAGGGTGGGGTTGGAAAAACTACAATGGCCTCTTCCATTGCTGTTGGATTGGTGGAGAAGGGTCATAAGGTCCATTTAACCACTACAGACCCAGCAGCCCATTTAGAGTTTGTTTTTCAAAATAGTGAGTTGAATGATCGATTAACGATAAGTCGAATCAATCCAATAGAAGTAGTAGCGGAATACAAGCAGGAAGTTTTATCGAAAGTAAGCAATGAGCTTGATGAAGCTGCTGTTGCTTATATTGAAGAAGATTTAAACTCACCATGTACAGAAGAAATTGCAGTATTTCGTGCTTTTGCAGATGTGGTGGAAAGGGCACAAAATGAAATAGTCGTCATTGATACGGCACCAACTGGACATACCCTGCTGCTATTAGATGCGGCCCAGTCTTATCATAAGGAACTAGCGCGTTCCACAGGAGAGATACCTGAAAGTGTGAAAGCATTGCTACCACGTTTAAGGAATCAGGAAGAGACGAGTGTTGTCATTGTTACGCTAGCTGAAGCTACTCCTGTTCTAGAGGCAAGTCGATTACAGGCTGATTTAAAGCGGGCCGAGATTGTTCCGACATGGTGGATCATTAATCAAAGCTTATATGCAACAGCAACCAATGATCCTGTGTTAAATGGAAGAGCACAGGCAGAAGAGGGTTGGATTAATCGGGTGACAACGGACTTGGCTGAGAAATGTGCAATTGTCCCTTTAATGAGTAATGAAATTAAAGGATACGAACAATTAGAAAGGTTCGTAAATGAAACTGATAATAGTAAAATCTCCTTTTGATGATGATAATTACTGCTAAATAAGTTAACCCAATTTGTAAGTATGCGCACAATAAGTCTTTTTAATTTGCAAGATGAAAAAAAACAAGTAAAATTAGTTAGTTAATTTTTTGAAAGGTGATGGGCAAATGAAGATTACAGATCAAGCACGTGACGTATTAAAGCAATTGTTCCAAAATGACGATTCGAAAAACATTCGAGTCTATTTTGCAGGCTTTGGCTGAGGACAGCCACAAGTGGGACTGTCTCTGGATGAGCCAGATGAAATGGACAAGATATTATTAATTAATGAAATTCAAGTGGCGATCGACCCTAACATCGAAGCCCATGCACAAACGCTAACGCTTGATGTTAATCAAGAAGGTAAAGCTCTTGTGTTATTAGGAAATGAAAGTAATTGTTGTTAGAGCAATTTAATAGACAAAATGTTCAAAAAAGTATTGAGTTAAATTAGAATATTAATAAACCCAGGATTATTAGTCCAATCCAATCCGAAGGCTAATGATCCTTGTTAATACACCTAAGGGATCCAATATTTATATTATTTGGTAAAATGAACCAAGTGATTGATCGATCTGTTCAATTATCAAAAAAACTTAAGGAGAAAATCTAATGTTAAATTCTGATTTGGATGCACGCTTAGAACCACGCATCAAAGAGTTATATCAATTGCATAAGGAGCGTTCTGCAAATATTGACTGGAGTTATCACGAATTTATTCCATGGGACAAGGCCATGTCCTTTAAACGAGTACCTTGGGATGAAAGTCAAGTATCTCTTCCCAAAGGTGTAATTGTCGCTATTGAAACAGCCTTACTTACTGAAGTAAATTTACCTTGGTATACTTCGCATTTGGATTATACCTTTAAAAATTCCATGGAAGTAATAAATGATTTCGTACACACTTGGACAGCTGAAGAAGACCAGCACTCGAACTTGCTTGAAACGTATTTACTGGTGACTCGAAACGTAAATCCCACAAGACTGCACGAATTAAGAAGACGAGTAGTCGAAAATGGCTGGTTTCCAGACTTTACGAACCCACTAGCAACCATGGCCTATACCTCATTGCAAGAGTTAGCCACACTCGTTTTTTATAATAATGTAGCGAAAATAGCGGCTCCCCACGATAAAGATTTAGCAACGTTACTTCGCCGTTTAGCGAAAGATGAAGCACTTCATTATGCATTCTATCGCGACACGGTGAAAGCACACCTTGAACTTGATCCGAATTTCATTGTTTTTTTTGAGGATGTTATTATTAATTTCACTATGCCAGGCGCTGTTATGCCAGATTTTAACGAGAGAATGAAAACCATAGCAATCGATGCGAATTATGGCCCACTACAATTCTTTGATCAAGTATTAGATGTAATTGTGACATATTGGGACATTGCTAACCTCCAGCCTACTACCGAAGAGGCCAAACAATCACAAGCGAATATATTGAAATATCATGGGCGTTTAAAAAGAATTAAAGAGCGCCAACAGACAAAAAATAACAGGTAATTGGATGAAGGGGTTTTTTATCATGAAAACAACTTGCGAATTATGTGGGAAAGAAACGAAAGATAAAGTTAGTTATTTAGAACTTGAGACGTGGGAGTTTGATTTTCTGAAGAAGGAGAAAAAAGATTTTTACTCAATTTGTTTCGATTGTTTTGACAAACATACCAATCAATTTATTGACAAAGAAATGGATCATGAATTGAGAAAAAACGTTCTCTTTCGGTGAATAGAGAAATACAGGAAGAAATCGAGGAAATTCTTGAAATCGAAAGTTAAAATTACGAAACTTAGAATAAATATGAAACTCGGGAGAAACCGAAAGTTCCAGCTGCCATAATTTGGTGGCTTTTTTCTGCGTTGTTCTAACAAGGAAAACATTTTTTTGATATGCGTGGATTGTTTTTTTTTACAGGGGCAGTTTCGTACATGACCGCAAAAGGTTATTTCTTAAGAAAATGGAAAAACCCCTGCCTGGTTTAAAAGGCAAGGGTCGTCTATTAAGCATCTTAGTAGGTCCTGAAACGAATGCCCTTTCCAAAAAAAATTCGATTGAATTAAAGGAGAGGGGTAGTTCAATTACTTCCAATCTTATGCATTTTCCGTAATGGTATCACCTTTTTTAAAAATAGTTTTACGGATGAATGGGATTACCCAACGATCTAGACCGAATTTTCCAGCATTGTAACCAGAGAAAAGAATGATTGCCCCAATGAAAAGGTCGGTTGGGATATGAGAAACTGTTCCTGCTAAGAAGAATGCAAAGTTCATCACAAGTCCAAAGAACATTGCTGCAGTTGTTAAACATCCAAGAATAAGTCCTAATCCTATTAAAAATTCTCCTAGAGGAACGATTGTATTAAAAATATCGACATTTGGAAGAGCAAAATTTTCTAAGAATGATACATACCAGCTGTAGACAGCATTACCGTCTGGACCTTTAACTGGATTGGCAATGGCATTTGCCAAAAATCCTGACGCATCAAATGCTCCGCTTGATAATTTACCCCATCCCGCGGTCAACCAAGAATAACCAATAAACAAACGAAGCAGGGTTAAAATTCCTGCAGCAATTGTATTTTCTCTTAACCATTTAACCATGATAAACACTCCTTAAAAGCTTTTAGTTTGTTTCCTTAACACATTGAAAATGTTATATTTAATTCGAGATATTTTAAAGTAGGATTTGTTGGTTTTCACATTTCTGTAATAATTATTTGAACATTATTTAACAATATAGCCAACAGGTTTCTAAAAATGTTGGATTGTAGTAAGCGGCAGGTTTAAGAACATGGAAGAGAGAACTGTCTGTCAAACAAACGAGTGAAAGAAAACAAAAATTGTATGTCAACTCACGAACCAAAGTGTTTGGTGGATTATTATGTGATAAGATAAATAAGTAAATTCTTATTAGGGGTATTCTATATGAGCAACCAATATGAAAACAGTCCAATTGATACCGTGATTTTTAAAGGCTTAAAAATTTCGCTTTTGGGCTCTAAAGATGGAACGGAAGTAATCAAACATGAAATCATAAAAGGCCAAAGCTGGGGCTTAACACCTGAAGAAGGTTGGGAAGCTCTTGAGTTTATATTTATTATAAAAGGTAAAATGACCTGCAAGAAAGAGACGGGAGATCTCGTTTTAGAAACAGGTGATCATTTAAGTTTATGCCCAGTTAAAGATTTTTTATTTTTTATTGCTGATCAAGATACAGAATTTTTATACGTTACATCTCAGCCTGTTTTTTATCGATATAGTGCTATAACGAGAAAATTAATGGATTTGGCAGTAGATGTTGAACAGAAAGATGGCTATACCGCTGACCATTGCGAAAGAATCATGAGGCTATCGATGAAGGTAGGATCAGAAATGAATCTATCCAGTCGTGATATGTATGTCTTAAATTGTGCATCCTTCTTTCATGACATCGGGAAAATAAAGGTTCCGATAGAAATATTAAATAAACCGACTAAATTGACGGATGATGAGTGGGAGATTATTAAGCAGCATACGACATTTGGAAAAGAAATTTTGGAAGAAACGAATGATCCTTTGCTAAAAGCGGCTGGAAAAATAGTTGAACAGCACCATGAGAGATGGGATGGAAAAGGATACCCGTATGGTTTAACTGGCGACAAAATTGACATTAGGGCAGCTATTATATCTGTTGTGGATTCCTTTGATGCGATGACGTCCGATAGAGTATATCGAAAAGGTCTTTCTGAAGAAATAGCGTTTGAAGAAATTAAAAAAAATAGCGGAAAAATGTATAATCCGAAAATTGTTGATATTTTCCTTAAGATATATGACAATAATTTTATGGGAGGTGAAAAAATATGAAAAAAATTGGATTAATATTAGCAGCAATTTTAGTATCTCTTGTTCTTTTTGCAAGTCAAGGAAGTGCAGAATATTTACCTGAAAATGATACGTATATTGAGATTAACACAAATGGAAATTTGGAGCATTTTCCATTAGATTCTAGTAAAGCTCAAGATATGTTTGATCATCAAGAAGGTATCCGTGACAAAGTTGAACAGATCACAGGCAGAGACGTTGATCGTTCATACATATGGATTATTCTTGATGGAAAGACGATTGTAGCTGCCGATCCACCAGTACCAGGATGTTAATGGTTTTTAATTGAAAAATTGCAAATCATATTCTCACATTGTTGTATATGCTGAAATGCATAACATTGTGGGAGTGTGATTTTTTTATAAAAGAATAAACATTTTTATAAATAACTAAAACTATTATTCATCGATAATGATTTCCGAAATTGAGCAAATGTTTTTGTTATTTCAGTAAAGAGTTTGAGAGTGGAGCTGCCGATTAAGGTAGCTTTTTTCTTTTTTTAAGTGATTTTTTAAAGTTGTAAATTTCTGTTAAGAAACACGACGTTACATTCTTGTAACAACTGACTAAAGTCGGTAATTAAAACTAAAAGCTCTTTACCTCTTACCCCTCCTCTAAAAAAATCGTAAAGTATTTTTATAGTTGAAAACAAACTTAGAAAATACGTAACTAGGGGGACTACTTTTGATTAAATTAGTGTTAACCGATATGGACGGAACGTTTTTAAATAATCATGGTGATTTTAACAGAGAACTGTACAAGGATGTAAAGGAGATAATGAAAGAAAAAGGTGTTATTTTTGCACCTGTTACAGGCAAGCAATGTGAGCGTGTTGAAGAGTTATTTGGTGCTGATGCAAAGGATTTATGGATTTTAGGGGATAGCGCAACTCGGATCAAGCATAACGGTGAATTTGTTTATGAATCTCTACTTAGCAATAAATTAGGGTTGGAAATAATCCGTTTACTCGAAGAAATAAGTTTAGAACACACCATTATTGCGTGTACAAGAAATGGTGCGGTCATAAAAGACAATATTCCACAAGAAGAGGCTGCTATTGTTAGAAGGTCCTATGCGCAAGTAAGGCAAGTGTCTGATTTTAATGAACTTACGGAGAATTTTGTAAAAATTACGATCCACGACCCACAATTAAGATGTATGAAAACAAGAGAAAAACTATCTCCGTTTTTTGAATCAGCTTATATTGTCGCATCTGAAGCTGCCTGGATTGATATTGCCAATGCCAATGTTCATAAGGGCACGACCGTTGAACACTTGCAGCAATTATTGAGTGTTACGCCTGAAGAAACAATGGCGTTCGGAGATGGTTACAATGATTTAGAATTGATGACGCGCGCTACGTATAGCTTTGCTGTTCGAAATGCAGTTCAAGAATTAAAGGATGCGGCGAATTTTATTACACGTTCAAATGAAGAAGATGCTGTCATGAAAACCATTATGAAACTGTTATCTTTACAATAAAAAGGGAAATATAGGATTAAAAAGTATTTTTAACGATTCTATAAAGAGGATTCAAAGTGAGGGTAAACCTAATCTAGGTTACCCTTATGTCTGTTACTTAAGTAGGAGGGCACCGGTGTGACGATAAAGCTCATAGCAGTAGATATGGATGGAACTTTTCTTAATGACAAAATGAAATATGATTATGAGAGATTCACCAATTTATATGAAAAAATGAAGGAAAAGGGTATTCGTTTTGTTGTTGCTAGCGGAAATCAATATTATCAGTTGAAATCGTTCTTCGGGGAAATTCAAGATGAAATAAGTTATGTTGCTGAAAATGGGGCCCTTGTTGTGGACCAAGGACAGGAAGTATTTTCTGTTGATATTCCTAAGAAGGATGTAAAACTAATATTGGAAGAGTTGATAACTCATAAAAAATTATCAGTTGTGGTGTGTGGAAAAGATAGTGCCTATGTGTTGGAGAGTGTCTCTGATCAATTTTTTGAAACAATGAATAAGTATTATCACCGATTAAAGAGGGTAAAAAGCTTGGAACTGGTTGATGATCAAATATTAAAGTTTGCATTAGCTTGTCCAGAGGAAGAAACGATTGAATTAAGAGATTTACTTCATAGCAAATTAGGTTCAATCATAACACCTGTCTCGAGTGGGCATGGGAGTATCGATTTAATTGTACCTCGTTTTCATAAAGCCTCTGGGATACAATTGTTGCAACAAAAATGGAATGTAGAAGACGATGAAACGATGGCTTTTGGCGACGGTGGCAATGATATTGAAATGCTGCAGCATGTAAAGTATGGGTTTGCAATGGAAAATGGGAGCAACGAAGTAAAACATATCACAAAATATATAGCGCCATCTAATAACGAAAGTGGTGTATTAGAGATCATTGATCAATATTTTGCAAACCAAGGTCCATTTGATAGAAAGTGAATTCGTTTATTGGGGAGACTAAATCCTATTAATTCTTATGAGGAGCTGGACGAGATGAGGATCGAGCACGTGGCAATCTGGGTTAAAGATATAGAAGCTATGAAGAAGTTTTATGTTACGTACTTTAATGGGAAAGCAAACGAGAAGTATCACAATAAAGATAAGGAATTCCAATCTTATTTTCTCACGTTTGACGGGGGTGCACGTTTAGAAATTATGTGTAAGACAGGCATAGATAAGCCAAGTCAGGATGATAGGATTGGTTGGGCTCATATAGCAATTTCACTGGGGAGCAGGGAATCCGTCGATCAAACAACCGCTCATTTACAAAATAATGGTTTTCGTCTTGTTAATGGTCCTCGTGTGACTGGCGACGGCTATTATGAAAGTGTGATTGAAGACCCGGAAGGCAATCTTTTAGAATTAACTGTATAACGTTCAAGACATCCAAAAGGATAGGGGGTTGTAAATGTGAAAACAGAAAAACAAAAAATGGTGAATGGTGAACTATATAATTCTGCCGATCAAGAATTGCTTAGTGAAAGAAAGAACGCTAGAAGATTAACTAGATTATATAATGAATCCCTCGAGAGTGATGACAACAAAAGAATTGAATTATTAAAAGAATTATTTGGAACCACTGGTGAAAATTTTTTCATAGAGCCAACGTTTCGCTGTGACTATGGCTATAACATCCATATTGGCGAAAATTTTTATGCAAATTTTGAATGTGTTTTTTTAGATGTTTGTGAGATTCGGATTGGTGATAATTGCTTTATTGCACCAGGGGTACACATTTATACTGCGACTCATCCGCTTAATGCAACCGAAAGAATATCTGGTGCAGAATATGGAGTCCCAGTAAAAATAGGTGATAATGTCTGGATTGGCGGAAGAGCGATCATTAATCCTGGTGTTAAAATAGGGAACAATGTTGTTATTGCTTCAGGGGCGGTCGTAACAAAGGATGTGCCAGATAATGTGGTGGTCGGGGGAAATCCTGCGAAAATTATAAAGGCAATATCAAATAATTTAACATCGAAAAAATAATAGTGCTCCGTAGAGTATAAGCATTTCTTTGTAATGAGAAGTGCTTTTTTCTTTTTCTGATCTAAATAAATGGTTATAAAAGTAAAATATTAACTATCGTCATTCAGCTGAATCTACTATGAAAAGCTAAAAAAGAACTCCAAAATGTTCATGATTTGTAACATAATTCAATCATGTAATAAATAGTTTAATATTATGATAATTTCGTAAGTTATTTTACGAATAGAGAAATAATCATTTTCTGCTTAATTTTCATAGGATGGAGAGGAGAAAAATAAATGGAAGCTAAAGACACTGCTAATGTTGGAAAGTGCCCGATAACTCATGGAGGAGCTACTAGTAATACATCTAGTGGTACGACAAATAGGGACTGGTGGCCAAACCAGTTGAACTTGAATATTCTACATCAGCATGATAGAAAATCCAATCCTATGGGGGAGGACTTTGATTACGCAGAAGAATTTAAAAAGCTAGACTACTATGCTCTTAAACAGGATCTTCACAATCTTATGACAAGCAGTCAAGATTGGTGGCCAGCAGACTATGGGCATTATGGTCCATTCTTCATTCGTATGGCTTGGCACGCTGCTGGAACTTACCGTACTGGTGACGGTCGTGGTGGCGGTGGAACAGGCAATCAGCGTTTTGCTCCACTCAACAGTTGGGCTGACAACGGGAACCTCGATAAAGCACGGCGACTGTTATGGCCGATTAAACAAAAATATGGGAACAAGATTTCTTGGGCTGACTTATTGCTGCTAACAGGGAATGTTGCGATTGAATCAATGGGCGGCAAGACTTTTGGTTTTGGAGGCGGACGAGCAGACATTTGGCATCCGGAAGAAGACATTTACTGGGGTGCAGAAACTGAAATGCTTGGTGATAACCGTTATACAGGTGATCGAGAACTTGAGAACCCACTAGCCGCCGTTCAGATGGGCCTTATTTATGTAAACCCAGAAGGTCCAAACGGCAATCCAGATCCGCTTGCAAGTGCTCGCGACATTCGTGAAACCTTTGCGCGGATGGGAATGAACGATGAAGAAACCGTAGCACTCGTTGCTGGCGGCCATACTTTTGGTAAGGCGCACGGTGCAGGAGATGCAGCACATGTTGGTCCAGAACCAGAAGCTGCTCCGATTGAAGCACAAGGTTTAGGCTGGTTGAGCACACACGGCAGTGGTAAAGGGCGTGACACCATTACCAGCGGTATTGAAGGTGCCTGGACAGCTAATCCAACACAGTGGGACAATGGTTACTTTGTTCTTTTATTTGGATATCAGTGGTGGCTGACGAAGAGCCCTGCCGGTGCCTATCAGTGGCTCGCTGTAAATCCTGATGAGAAAGATCTGGCACCAGATGCAGAAGACCCATCTGTTCGTGTTCCGACGATGATGACCACTGCGGATATGGCATTGCGTTATGATCCAGAATACGAAAAGATTTCTCGGCGTTTCCATTTGAATCCAGAAGAGTTTGCAGGTGCATTTGCTCGTGCATGGTTCAAATTATTACACCGTGACATGGGTCCACGCTCAAGATATTTAGGACCAGAAGTTCCTGAAGAAGAACTTATCTGGCAAGATCCTGTACCAGTAGTTGATTATGAGTTAACAGTTGATGAAATAGAAAAGATTAAAACGATGATCCTAGACTCTAGGCTTACAATTAGCGAGTTAGTCACAACTGCTTGGGCTTCAGCAAGCACCTTCCGTGGCTCAGATAATCGCGGTGGCGCAAATGGAGCTCGCATCCGTCTTGCTCCACAGAAGAATTGGGAAGTGAATCAACCGGAACAGCTTACGAAAGTTCTTAATGTACTCGAGGACATTCAAAGTCATCTAGATAAGAAAGTCAGCATTGCCGACTTGATTGTTCTAGGAGGTAGTGCCGCAGTCGAAAAAGCTGCACAAGATGCGGGCTTTGACGTAAAGGTTCCTTTTGCTCCAGGACGCGGTGATGCATCAGATGTGCAAACTGATGCAGAAAGCTTTGATGTACTAGAGCCTGTCGCTGATGGTTTCCGCAACTATCTGAAGAAGCAGTATAGTGTAAGTGCAGAAGAGCTTCTCGTTAACAAGGCACAGCTGCTAAACCTAACTGCACCGGAAATGACGGCACTTGTTGGCGGTATGCGCGTTCTAGGTACAAACTACGGTGGGACAAAACATGGCATATTCACTGATCGAGTAGGCACACTAACGAACGACTTCTTTGTTAACTTGCTCAACATGGGGGTTGAGTGGAAGCCTGTAGATGGAGGCCTATATGAGGGACGTGATCGCAAAACAGGTGAAGTAGTGCGTACTGCTACTAGAGTTGACCTAGTGTTTGGTTCAAACTCAGTTCTACGGGCCGTTGCAGAAGTTTATGCCCAGGATGATAACAAAGAGAAGTTTGTGCGTGACTTTATCTCTGCTTGGGTCAAGGTAATGAATGCAGATCGATTCGACCTAAATTAACTATTTAAAATAGAAATACATTCACAGAGCCTGGATACTTCACAGATGATAATACACTTGATCGAAGCACCTTACGAGGGTATCTAATCTCAACTCAGCCTAAAGATGAGGCAAATGAGTTTTGATTCAGAAGCACTAGTGAGGTGCTTTTTCATTTTTATAACATTTCTTACAACTCCAAAGTATTACTACCAAATTAGAGCAACAAGGGGGAGAAATCAAAATGATAAGAAGACTAAATAAAAATGATGAAGAGGTTTGTTTTAAATTGATAAAAAACAGACCTGCAGAAAACTTATTTATAATTGGTGACATTGAGGCATATGGATTTGAACAGGATTTTCAAAAGCTTTGGGGAGAGTTTAACGAAAACGGTGACCTTATAGCCGTTTTGTTGAAATTTGAGGAGAACTATATACCATTTGCAACAGAATCATTTAATGCCAAAGGTTTTGCTGAGATAATGTCAAATGACCCTGCTTTTAAGATGATGTCTGGATTACGGGATATAACTGAACAAATTGAGCTCTACTTGAATCAACAACTTAAACTTAAAAGAAAAAGACAAACCTACTATGCTAAGTGCACAAGATTACATACAGATATTGTTGATTATTCAAATGTTCAAAGAGCACTTCCACACAATGTGGAAAAACTTGTACAATTAATAAACTCGGTTCCTGAGTTTAGTGAATCAACTCTAACAGTAGAGCGAAAACTTCGAGAACTAAAGGATGAGACATCACGATCATTTTTTATAGAATCCGATGGAATCATCGTATCTGCAGTATCAACAGCTGCAGAAAATTCAATTTCAGCCATGGTTGTAGGAGTAGCCACTTTAGAAAGCCATAAGAAAAAAGGATACGCTACCAAGTGTATGCTCAAACTTTGTAGTCAACTTTTAGCAGAGGGAAAGGAACTTTGCTTGTTCTATGATAATCCTAAAGCTGGTGCAATTTATAAACGGATTGGGTTTGAGGATATTGGGTTCTGGATGATGTATACATATCGTTAAATGTTGGGTTTAATAGGCTTTTCTGAATCAAAAAGGAACGCTTTTTGCTATTAAAGTATCAAGGAATAATGAAGACTATATCAAACTTGTAAATTACAATAAATTGAAATTAAGGAATACGTTCTATGGGGTTTAACTTTCTATAATCCCGCAATAATATACTATATGCGATTTACATTTAAGATGTATATTCATATGAGACTATTTTGAAAGGAATTTTTCTCATGAATATTACATCTTTTTTAATTTACTGTTTTATTGTTACTTTTACGCCAGGTCCGACTAATATCGTTATTTTATCCACAGTGCATAATTGGGGGCCAAAAAAGGCAATGGAATATACGTATGGAGCAACAATTGCTTTTGGTTTATTACTTGCTATTTCTGCAATGTTAAATACTTTGCTTCTAACGGTCATACCAAAAATTTTAATTGTTATGCAGATAATCGGAAGCTTTTATATGCTTTATCTTGCTTTTCAAATATATAAAATGGATGCATCACAGCCAAATGTAAATGAAGCTGCTACTTTTAGGTCAGGTTTTCTAATGCAGTTTTTAAATCCAAAGGTGGTACTGTTCACAATGACTGTAATTCCAAGCTTTATTTTGCCCAACTATATCGAAATACCAGCTGTGACAATGAGTGTTTTAGCTATAACTCTTATTGGATTTTTGGCATTTATTACATGGGTACTTTTCGGTACAATTTTTAAGAACTTTATTCAGAATCATAGTAAGATGGTTAATGTAATAATGGCATTATTTTTAACATATTCCGCAATAATGATTTGGATGTAGGTAAGTTAATGTAGAGGTGATCGTAATGAACAAATTTATCTATAAAAAATCGGTAGGTATTACTGCGTTGTCTGCGAGTATTACTGATTTTACGTACAAAAAGCACGCTCACCAGGAGTATGCAATAGGTGTAACATTGCGTGGTATTCAACACTATACCCTTGATGGAAGCTTACAATTATCCTATCAGAATGGCGTAATGCTTTTTAATCCAGAACAGGCACATGACGGGATGGCACATGATGCGGTAGGTCTGGATTATATAATGCTTTATGTTGAACCACAATTAATTACAGAGGTCACCGAAAAAAAGGATATTATCCGTTTTTCAACACCAGTTGTATATGATTATCGACTTCAACAAAGAATTTTACGTCTTTCTAATGCAATATTGTGCGAAAAAGATGAGGCTCTGTGCATTGAATTATTCTTATCCCTAACAGATAACCTTATTCAAACTGATGTTTCTATAGAAAATAAGAAAGATAATGTTCTTATTAGAAAAGCTAAGGATATACTGCATAACAACCTTCAAACTGTACTTAAACTTGATGAAATCTGTAAGGAGCTTGATTTATCGAAGTTTCAGTTTATCAGATTATTCAAGGCTCATACTGGAATTTCGCCATACCAATACTTTCTTAACTGCAAGATTGAACAAGCAAAACATATTATAGAAAAAAATGGGGATATTTATTCGGCAGTAGCGCAATGTGGTTTTGTTGATTTAACCCATCTAAATAAACATTTTAAAAGTGTATACGGAACAACGGCATTTGAATATAAGTCACAATTATATTAAGGGGGGGTTTTTTATTTTAAATATTTAGAATATTTTGTATAATAATGATTGAACGTTCATTCATTATTATTTATTCGTCAAATATAAGGAGGATTGGCTTATCAAACAATCTAATATTATTTTCTTTGAAAGAAAGTTTCCAAGTGCAAACATGGTCCTTATTAAGGATGAGTTACCCATCCTTATTGATACTGGTTTCGGGAGTGATGTGAAAGAAACTGAACGATTAATTAAAGAAGCAGGTCTTTCACCCGAAGCGTTTCACCTTATTGTGAATACACACTATCATAGTGACCATGTCGGGGGCAATTCTCATTTTCAAAAAAAATATGATGTTAAGATTGCGGCTCATAAATGGGAGGCAGATTTAATTAATACCTGTGATCCGGAAGCGTGTTGTGCAGAATGGTTAGATCAACCTGTAGAACCTTATCAAGTTAATACAAAGTTATCAGATAACGAAGAGATTAACACTGGAAGTAGGATATTGAAAGTCTTACACACACCAGGGCATACATTAGGTCATATTTCCTTATATGAACCTGAAACTGAGATATTGATTTGCGGCGATCTCTTTCACAGGAATGATATTGGATGGTTAAATAACTTTCGAGAGGGTGTTTCTTCTATCCAACGATCTATAGAAAGTTTGGAGCGTTTGTCCAAGCTACAGATCAGTCAGGCCTATTCAGGGCATGGACCGCAAATTGAAAATCCTTTAGTAGCAATTGATACAGCAAGAGGAAGATTTGTAAAGTGGCTTCAAACACCAGAAAAAGTGGCATGGCATGCCTGTAAGCGAATTTTTGCCTTCACACTAATCATTAAAAACGGATTGGCAAAAGAAGAAATCGATGACTACCTACTAAATTGTGGTTGGTTCCAAGATTTTGCACGCTACTCTTTTCAGTATCAGCCAGAAGAATTTATTCAAATTCTGCTTGATGAAATGATTCGTTCTGGTGCTGCAAGCTGGCACAATAATTATTTAATCGCTACTACATCATACCAAGCTCCGCGAAAGAACTGGAATAATAAGAACGTAAAACCGAAAGATTGGAAAACTCAAGATACTCTTATTTAACAAAAAGTCTTTAGGGGTAATATAAATGTCAGTAACAGTAGGAGATATCATTACGTTTGAACGGACTTTTACAATAAGGGATGTTGAATTATTTACAGAAATATCAGGTGACGAAGGAATTCACCATTTAACCCCAGATGCACAGGGGAGACTTGTTATTCAAGGGTTATTAACTGCAACTCTACCAACAAAAGTAGGTGGTGATCATAATGTACTTGCCCGTAATATGAATTTTGAATTTTTAAGACCTGTGTTTACGGGCGATACAATCATATGTGAAGTGAAAATTGAAAAATACGAAAGGCAAGAAAATAATAGAACAGCTATTGTGGCATCATTCATATGTAAAAATCAGAATGAAAAAGAAGTGTTAAAAGGAGATTTTTCAGGAGTGATACTTTAAATTCCTGAATATACTTGGATAAATGAAAAAGAATTGGAAAGGTGGACACGGAAATTTTAGACACACCATATATTTGTCTCATACATATGGATAAATGAGTTGAACTTTTTGATAAGGAGGACAATGTCATATGTATGAGGACTGTATGCAACCATATTGTGCACAAACAAATGATTTAGCACCTCTGTTTGTGGCAGAAGCTTACGACAATGTAGAAAAGAAAATTAAAGAAATTCGCCTAGAAAGTTATCGCGGAAAATGGGTAATCTTATTTTTTTATGCGAGTGATTTTACTTTTGTTTGACCGACAGAATTGGCAGCGGTCGCTGCTATTTATAATCAATTGAGGTACTTAAATACAGAAGTACTTGCCATAAGTACTGACAGTGTGTATTCCCATAAGGTTTTTACTGAGGTGTCTCCTTCTGCTTCTCAAGTGAAGTTTCCACTATTAAGTGATCGAACACATAAAATTAGTAAAGCCTACAGAGTGTTAAATGAAGAAAACGGGTCTACTTTCAGAGCAACCATTATAATCGATCCAGAAGGAATGATTGTTTCCAAATTTGTTAATCCACCAGAAGTTGGTCGAAATGTTTACGAGATTTTAAGGGTCATTCAAGGAATACAGTATAGTAGAAGGACAGGGGAAGGAGTTTCTGCTAATTGGGTACCAGGTCAATCTGGAATTATTAGGGATCCAAATTACATTGGTAGAATTTAATCGCTACCCAATAATCGTATTTAAGTTAAAGTAAGTGATTCTTATACATTTTCAGTTTTATCGATGGCGATTTTTTTATCTGTCCCTTTCTAATTCAACAATAGGGTGCTTTGATCCAAGAAGGAAAAAGGCTTTTTTTCATAAATTTATTGTGCTCTCTAATTTGATATTGGTAGGAGTAGGTATCGAGTTATTTTTATCCACTTAATATTTGGCTCATTTACAATCAATTAGTATTATACAGTTAATATAAAAAACAGGCTCTCAGAGGAGAGCCTGTTTGTATAATCTAATTAAGATTAAGCTTTTTGAACGTTAGCAGCTTGAGCTCCACGTGCACCTTGCTCAACGTCAAACGTTACTTTTTGACCTTCGTCTAAAGATTTGAAACCTTCACTTTGGATAGCAGAGAAGTGTACGAATACGTCGTCTCCATTTTCACGCTCGATAAATCCAAATCCTTTTTCTGCATTAAACCATTTAACTGTACCTTGTTCCATTTTTGTTGCCTCCTAGTGCATTAACGCACAATGTAATACTATCCTTGCCCAAAGTGATGCTCAAGACGAAAACTCAATATTCATACTATCCTATAACACCGAACAAAAATAATTCTTTCTTATCATAACAGGTTACGGAAGATAATGCAAATCATGGGGTTAAACAAAAAGATAGATAGTATAAAAAAGCTAGCTGACTTAGAATCTAAATCAAAAATGCGGCGAGCTATCCTGTTTTATTTTTAATTCAATCGTGGATTGAAGGATGTTACAAATGTTTTTCACACCTTCTGTTAATTGTTGTTCATTCATATAAGAAAAGCTTAGTCGTAAATGGTGATTTTCTTGTTCTGTAGGGTAACAAGCTGACCCAGGTAAAAAAGTGATTTGTTCTTTCTTAGCTTCTATTAAGATGTGATCAGTATTTATCCAAGAAGGAAGAGTGAGCCATACGTTTAATCCTCCTTTTGGAATGAACCAAGAAACTTCATCAGGTGAATGTTGTGACAAAATTTCCAGAACATGATCACGCCTTATTTTTAGTGCTGTTCTTAATTTTTTTAGATGGTCCATCATTCTTTTTGAAGTTATAAAAGGAACGATGGCTTTCTGTGTAAGTAAAGGACTCCCTAAATCAGTGTTAGCCTTTGCAGCTAATAGGCGTTTGAATATAGAACCAGAAGCAGCCAAAATGGCTATTCTACAACCAGGAGCTAATATTTTGCTTAAACCTTTCAAGTAAATGACATGACCGTCTTTGTCCAGACTTTTTATTGATGCTGGAGGCTTTCTTTCAAAATAGATTTCACTACATGGATCATCCTCAATCACTATGCACTGTGTACTTTTAGCAATCTCAAGAATTTGTCTGCGGCGTTTCGTGGTCATTACAGCACCAGTTGGATTGTGAAAAGTGGGGATTGTATAAATGATTTTTGGATTATATTTATCACACAAATTCTGAAGTAAATCAACTCTCATTCCATCACTATCAACAGGAACGGTAAGAATGATAGCACCTCTTCCGCGAAATACATCAATAGCTCCAGGATAAGTGGGGGCTTCCATGACTACCACATCACCTGGTCCAACGAATGTACGAGCAATGAGGTCAATCCCTTGTTGAGAACCACTTGTAACTAAAATGTTATCAGGTGAAGTTGATAGCTCCATCCTTTGTAAATACTCAACCATTGCCTGCCTAAGTACTTTATCACCTTGAATCTCACCATACTGTGAGAGAACTTTCGGGTTAACAGAAAGCATTCTATTAATCTCTTGCTCTAAATATCGATTAGGTAGAAGTCCGGGATCAATCATATTAGATGAAAGATGAATCTTTTCAGGGACTTGATGAAAACGAGCAAATTGAGACCTTGGTAAATAATCTTGAACGGAAAGCTGCCAATCGAATGAAGAACTGGTTCCTTCTTTCTTTTCTTTTCCTTCCATTTTTGTCTTTCTTATAAACGTTCCTTTCCCTTGTACAGACGTGATAAATCCATCCTGTTCTAGCTTTTGATAAGCCTTTACTACCGTAACTAAACTTACCCCCAGCTGTTTTGAGAGCTCGCGTACAGAAGGTAATTGTAAATCTTCTTCTAAGAGATTGGAACGGATATGATCGAGAATCGAATGGTATATTTGTTTTGTTAATGAAATGCCAGAATTCCGTTGAATTTCAATATGCATAAGCCTTTCTCCTTTAAGTGTTATACATGGGAGTTGAGTGTTATATATAATCAGATGTAAACTACCCTTAAATTATTAAACAGATTATAACACTGGGGGAAATAAGATGAAATATTATGTAGTCGATGCATTTGCAGAAAAGGTTTTTGAAGGAAATCCAGCGGGGGTTTGTATTATGAATGATTGGATTTCTGATGAACTAATGCAGAATATAGCCATTGAAAATAACCTATCGGAAACAGCTTTTGCAGTAAAAGAAGGAGAATTTTATCGACTGAGATGGTTCACGCCTGGAGGAGAGATTAACCTTTGTGGGCACGCAACGTTAGCAACAGCATTTATCATCCTGGAATTTTATGAAAAGCAATTGGAATCTGTCATGTTTAATACAATGAGTGGAGAATTAACTGTATCTAAACAAAATGACTTGTATGAACTGGATTTCCCTTCTGTTCCTTCAGAAGAAATTTCTGTTACTGAGCAAATGATCCGCGCTTTGGGGCTTGTGCCAAAAGAGACATTCTTAAATAGAGATCTCGTATTCATACTTGAGTCCGAGGAAGAAGTGATAAACATAAACCCTAATTTTGCACTATTAGAAAGATTACCTGAAGGATTGGGTGTTTGTGTTACGGCTCAAGGTAGCGATTATGATTTTGTTTCTCGAGGTTTTTTCCCTAAGCTAAAAGTAAATGAAGATCCCGTAACAGGTTCCTTACACTGTGGTTTAATTCCGTTTTGGGCAAATAGACTAGGAAAAAAGGAAATGGTGGCTAGACAATTATCAAGTAGAGGTGGAACGCTTTATTGTAAACATGAAGGAACACGAGTGAAAATGGCTGGAAGAGCAGTTCTTTATTCTGTAGCTGATCTAAATTTAGGGATGTAATATTCGCTTTAGTTTGGTCTGGATTTATTTTTACATGACAACGGGGTGATGGTTTGAAACGTATTCATTATAGTTGGGTTATTTTATTAGTCGCTTTTTTTTCGATTCTTATAGCAGGGATAATCCGTTCATCATCAGGAGTCTTCATTGTCCCTTTTGAAACCGACTTCGGATGGGAACGCTCAACGATCTCATTTGCTTTTGCGGTAGGGCTTCTACTATACGGTATATCTGGTCCTTTTATGGCGGCTCTAATAGAGGTAATCGGCGTTAAGAAAATGATGATTTTTGCCATGACAACGTTATTGGTTGGGGTGTTGCTCACCTTTATTATGGTGAAACCTTGGCAATTAATCTTGATTTGGGGAGTTATTATAGGCTTGGGTTCAGGGTTATTCCTAACTGTATTAAGCCCATATATTGCGAATACATGGTTTGAAAAAAGGAGAGGGCTCGCACTGGGTATTTTAACAGCCAGTACGGCAACAGGACAATTAGTCCTTCTTCCAATACTTGCGATCATTGTAGAAACGCATTCATGGAAATGGGCCATGGGCCTGATCCTAATTCTTTGCGTCATAATTCTATCAGTCATCCTATTATTTATGAAAAACTCACCAAAAGAAATAGGTGCCCTTCCATATGGGGTAGAAGTGGAATTGAGTGTGAGTGTGAGTGAAATTGTCGAAAAGAAAAACCCTGTAAGTATTGCCTTTATGACGTTATTTGAAGTGGTAAAAGTCAAGGAGTTTTGGTTGCTAGCGGTAAGCTTCTTTGTCTGTGGACTTTCGACCAGTGGTTTAATTGGCACTCACTTTATTTCTTATTGTATAGGATTTGGTTTTACTGCGGTTGCAGCTGCATCCATGCTTTCATTGATGGGAGTGTTTGATTTAATAGGTTCGACTCTTTCTGGTTGGCTATCTGATCGATTTGATAATCGATGGTTATTGTTTTGGTATTACGGTTTGAGAGGAGCCTCACTTGTATTCCTCCCATTTGCACTTTCTAAAGGGTCAATGACGCTGCTTATTATATTTTCGGTATTTTATGGTTTAGATTGGATTGCAACAGTTCCTCCTACTATTAATATCTCAAGGCAAATCTTTGGAAAAGAAAAAAGTGTAATCGTATACGGATGGATATTTGCATCTCACCAATTAGGTGCAGCGGTAGCAGCAGGTGGAGCAGGGGTCATTTATAACATTTTTAACTCCTATTCATGGGCGTTTACTCTAGCAGGAATATTTTGTATAGTAGCAAGTCTATTTGTGGTAGTGATAAAGAAGCAACGTATTGAAGTTAAGATTCAATCAGATGTAGCTAAATAAGTTAATGTTAAACTGTTGTGAGGCTGACTCAAAATGATCGTAAATCAACGACATTTTGAGTCAGCCTCTTATTCATATCAATAGCATTACTGTAAACAAAAAATGTTTAAGCTCCTGCATATGATATTTTCCATTTTAGGGGATAACTAACTAGGGACGAAGAAGAAAACTAAGCGGATCTAAGGGTAAGCACTGCCCTTTACATATATGGAATAATCGGGAGGCTAACCAATGAGAAGAATAAATCCTGGTTCCGTCAATTCTTATATTCGGTATGGGAATCTAAAAATACCAAAGAGTATTCAAAGTGAGTGTCCAGAATGCCGAAAGACAACTGAATTTATGCTGAATGCAAATTTCCAAAGCAACAAGAATGGATTGGTAACCGAGGCTTGTTGTCCAACATGCAAGAAATCAGCTGTTTTTATTATTATGACAAAGGATGTTCTTGATGAACAGGGGGAACATGCCGATACCTACATTTATGACATCGAAGCATCCAAACATCCTGTTAATCAAATTGAAAGTCTTCCTAATATCCCCAAGGATCTTATCAGAGCCTATCGTTCAGCTATTAATGTTCATCATTCAAGAGAAAATCCAGCAACGGCTGTTATGTCTAAGCGCGTGATAGAAAGCATACTGAAACATTTTCTAAAGGAAAAAAGTAAGAGCCAGCCCTTATCTCAGCAGCTGGAAATGCTGCCGAATCATGTGGACCTCGCTAGGCCCATTCAAGCACTTAGTCATTTATTAATTCAAGATGGCTCGTTATACAGAATGCTAGAGCTAGAACATGAAATTGATTACGAAACGACCACATTATTAATGGACCTACTTGAAAGCATCATTGAATATCTGTTTGTATTGCCAGGGAAAATCGAAGTAACGCATAACAAAATCGAGAAAAAATTGAATGTATAATGACAGATTCAACTTTAGCAGCAACTGGCAAATTTTACAGAGCTAAAAATAAATGAAATGGTTGGTATTTATGTTGAAAAAAATTTCACTTTTTGCTGTTTTGATGTTCTTCAGTGTGAGCTTTTGGAGCACAGCCTTTGCTGATAACAAACAGAAAGATAGGGGAATAAAAACCATTGTTTCAAAATCGTTCCAAGATCAGAACGTCGATCTTCTCCCTAATATTGTCTATTCAGAAACAGCGAACAAATCCCTGAAATTGCATTTATTGATTCCGAAGCATCTTGATGAGAACCTTCCTTTAATTATTTTTATTAAAGGGGGCGGCTGGGGCATGCATCATCCGCAAAAGACCTTTCGTTTCATTCCGCAGCTGGTTCCGTTTGCAAAGAACGGATATGTGGTCGCAAGTGTTGAGCATCGAACCAGTCATGACGCGAAATTTCCGGCACAGCTTCATGATATCAAAGCTGCGGTTCGTTATCTGAAGGAAAATGCTGCACGATATCATATTGATCCAGCAAGAGTAGGCGTTTGGGGTAGCTCATCTGGCGGTCATCTTGCAGCCTTGTTAGGGACAAGTGGGAGTGTAGAACACTTAGAGGGAAATGAAGGAACGAGGAATACTTCAAGCAGCGTTCAGGCGGTAGTCGATTGGTACGGTCCCACCGATTTTTCACAAATGAGTAAGTTTCCAGGGAGATCGATTATGATGCTCCGGATTCACCAGAATCGTTTTTAATTGGTGGCCCCATTCAGGAAAATCTTGAAAAGGTGCAACATGCAAATCCGATTACCTATATAACACCTGACGATCCCCCATTCTTAATCATGCACGGTGATAAAGATAAAAGAGTGCCGTATCATCAAAGCGTCCTATTATTTAATGCCTTAAAAAAAGCGAACGTTGATGTAACCATGTACAAAATAAGAGGAGCAGGGCACGGTGGTTTCTCCCAACCCGTAATATTAAATACCGTTCGACAATTCTTTGACAAACATTTAAAGGCTAAAAGGTGACAAGTAGTTGCCCTTTAGACTTTTTTTTATTCATAATCCGTTCTTAATTATACCGAGTTTATTAAAAGTCTCGTAATAAAATGTTCATACTTTTTCGTTTAAATAGATATGAGAGCGAGAATCAGCAAAAAAGAATACACACATAAAGGAGGTATTTTCCAATTTGAAAAAAAACCATTTATATGAAATTGATTTCATGCGAACCTTTATCATGTTTGGGGTTCTATCTGTACACACCATGACCATCTTTACTAACCAAATGGAAGATTGGAGTTTTCCTTCTTTGGCGATGTCAGCAATACACTCATCTATGCATGTAACAAGAATGGCCTTCATGTTTATTACAGGATTGGTCTTATTTGTCACATACTATCAGCGCGAGATGCAGATTCTATCCTTTTGGAAGAAGCGGCTATCCTTAATCGCCGTACCTTATTTGTTTTGGAACATTATTTACATTCTGTTCCGGAGTTTGTATGAACTGAATCAAGACGGTTCATTATTAACATTTCTTAAGGAATTGGGTACTTCTCTCATACAGGGAGATGAATTTTATATTTACTTCGTATTAATCAGCTTTCAATTTTATCTTGTTTTTCCGTTCTTGCTTTACGGCTTCCGTAAATTTGAGAAGTGGCATATTCATATTTTTATTGGCAGTGTCATTTTGCAATTGGCGTTAATGGCCTTCTATAAATTCGCTATTCCACATATCGACACCTCAGGTTGGCCTTATTTGTTATCTCATTATGGGGTGTTTGTTTTGAGCTATCAATGCTGGTTTATCAGCCGGTGGGATGGTCGCATGTCATTACGAAAAAATCGGCCAATTTATTGATAAACATTCTCGAACGATTATAATATCGTTATTTTTCAGTGTAATTATGATGTGGGCATACTATTATTACAATCGCTATTTTCTAATGCTGACTGAAAACAAGGCGCAAGAGCCGCATCAGCCTTTATTTCTTCCATATAGTTTACTAGTGATTGCGGTTTTACTGTTGTTAGGCCGCAAGTGGGCCGCTAAACGGACAGAACTCAAATGGCAGCATTTTAGTCGATACGTGATGCTTGCCTCTAAAACATCATTCGGAATGTTTCTTGTCCAACCGTTTCCGCTGTATGTTGTCAAACAAATTGTTCCGCTCTTTGATGAGATGAAATGGCTTTATGTGCTCCTTTTGCCAGCATCGATTTTGTTTGTTTACTTGTCAGCCATGATAATGTCCTACTGGCTGAATGACACAGCTATTGTTTCCTATGTTGTTGGAAAAAAATCAACATGGATTAACACAACGAAAACAGTGCAAGCCCGAAGTGATTTGTAAGAACCGTTAGGAGATGATCAAATGTCTAGATTAACAGATAGACTGAAATATTCTTTAGCTTTGCCCAAACCGATTATCCATGATGATGAACGTTGGTATTTTTCCCATGACTTACTTAGTGATATTTCTAAAATACAGGATTGCTTAGCGGCAGCGGATGTACGAATAAGGGACCGAATTCTATTAAGCTACCCTAATTCGTACAAATTTGTATGTCTATATTTAGCCATTATCGATTATGGAGCCGTAGTGGTTCCTATTAATCCTAGTATGCCTGAATATGAATTTATTTCATTTATTCAGCGCTGCCGTCCAGTGTGTGGCTTTATGGGAAAACAGCATGCTGAGCTATTGTTAAATAATAGCTTCTCAAATGTGCCATTACAATCTATTTTTGTTGTTGATAATGGATCGATTTTACAAAATCGCTATGATTATTTAGGTTCAAAATGGGGACGAGTTGAAAGGAAAGAAAAAAATGTAAATTCTGAATCCTATAAAACTACGAATGATTCACTTGCTGTGCAGCTTTATACTTCAGGCACTACTGGGAAGCCAAAGGCAGTTGGCTTAACGCATGGACAAATTCTTGCAAATATAGAAAACATTATCCATTCGCATGAGCTTAGTTCTAGTGACGTCACGTATTGTTTTTTGCCGTTATTTCACATTAACGCGCAAGTAGTTGCCGTTCTTTCTACCTTTTTATCAGAAGGTAAGATCGTGATCGCCCCTAAGTTCAGTGCTTCAAAGTTTTGGAATGTAGTGAAAGAACATAAAGTAACCTGGGTATCTGCTGTTCCAGCAGTTATATCGATTCTATTAAATGGAGAGCGCCCAAAGGAAATTTCACCCAATTTTCGATTCATCCGTTCAGCCTCTTCGCAGCTGCCGATGGTCAATGCCCGTCGCTTTGAGCGACGGTTCGGTGTTCCAGTTATCCAATCATATGGGATGACAGAGGCAGCCAGTCAAATCTGTGTCAATCCACTCCCTCCAATGAAACGAGTATTAGGCTCGGTCGGTTTGCCTGTTGGGGTGAAATTAAAAATTGCCGATCAAGCTGGACAACCATGTCTACCGAATAAAATTGGCGAAATTGCCATTCAAGGAAATCATGTGGTCTCTTATTATATTGAAGCAGACAATCAGAATGATTTTAAAGAGGGCTGGTTCCATACAGGAGACCTTGGTTACGTTGATAAAGAGGGATACGTATTTATCGTTGGCCGAATCAAGGAAATGATCAACCGAGGCGGTGAAAAAATCAGTCCGTATGAAGTGGAGGATGTGATTCGTCAGCTTCCAACCATAAAGGATGCCGCTGTAATTGGCATGCCACATCCGCTATATGGAGAGATGGTCGTTTCTTATGTTGTTTGTCATAACAGTCATGAAAATCGTGAGGAAACCACAAAGCTAGTACTCAATCATTGTCAAAAGTCATTATCCAGCTATAAGTGTCCAGCTGAAGTATTGGTCGTGGATGAAATTCCAGTAGGACCGACCTGGAAAAATCCAGAGGACTAGATTAAAAGAGTTAGGTCTCGAAATCAATCAAACTTATAAAGCAATGAAGATAAGATGAAAATAGGACCGGGTTTCGGTTCTGTAGACTATCCCAGCTCTACGTGAACGTAATGCGAGGTTTACCGAGGAATAGTGCACGTATTGCAATTCTACGTAAACATAATGCGGGATTTACCAAGGAAAAGTGCATGTATCCCAGCTCTACGTTAGCTATAAGTCGGAAATACCCCAGATTATTACGCCAAGCCTAGGTCAAATTAACAAAATCGAAATGAGGGTTGTGAAAATCGTGAAGAAGAAAAGTAAAGTGAATTTTATCTTAGTCTGTCTATTGTTGATTTCGATCGTGACCACAGGCTGCAGTAATAGTAATAGTGAAGCTGCTCAGGAAGAAACGAATGAAAAGGTTGTTCGTATAGGCTATCAAAAAAATGGTCCCCTTTTCATCGTAAAATCATTAGGATCTTTAGATGAGCGATTAGAAGAATTAGGGTACAAGGTTGAATGGAAGGAATTTCAGGACGGTCCATCTCTTCTTGAAGCATTAAATTCCGGAAGCATTGATTTTGGAAGGACGGGAAATACACCTCCAATCTTCTCACAAGCTTCGGGCTCTTCTCTGAAATATGTGGCAGCTGGTGCGTCAAAGTATGAAGGAAGCGGAATATTAGTGCAAAATGATTCATCTATTAGCTCACTCGACGATTTAAAAGGAAAAAAAGTCGCTTTTTCTAAAGGATCAAGTTCCCATTATTTACTCGTAAAGGCATTAGAGAAAGCGGGCCTTTCACTCGATGATATTGAACCTGCTTACCTCCAGCCTGGTAATGCGCGGATTGCTTTTGAACAGGGCCAAGTGGATGCTTGGGTCGTTTGGGATCCTTATACTTCCTCAACCGAAGTGAACACAAATGCACGAATGCTTGTTAACGGAGAAGGACTTACAACGGATCGAGATTTCTTCGTTGCGACAGAGGAATTTGCAGAAAAGGACCAAGAGCTAATTAATGAAATGCTTGCGGTTGTGACAGAGTCTATGGATTGGGCAAACAATCATCATCAAGAATTAATCGAGCTGCTTGCAAGTGCCCTAAAAATGGATACTGAATCGATTACGAAAGCAGTTGAAAGACGTGAATATGGTGTGGATGAACTAACGAATGAAATTCTTGATGAGCAACAGGAAATCGCTGATTTATTTTACGAGTTAGAGATTATTCCTAAAGAGATTTCGATAACTGATGCGGTTATCGAAAAATGATGGAGGTGAAATCCGTGGCAAACAAAAACTGGGGAGGAAAATTGCTTCCCTGGGCGATTCCCACCCTTGTTTTATTATTGTGGCAGGGATTAAGCGCTGGGGGAGTGATTCCTTCAAGAATATTGCCTTCACCATTTGATGTCGTGAAAGCGGGTGTGGAGCTTTCGGCTTCTGGTGAACTTGTTGATCACATTTCCATTAGTTTATGGAGAGCGTTAGTTGGATTTTTAATTGGAGGTTCAATTGGCTTTGCACTTGGATTATTTAATGGTTTATTTAAATCTTTAGATTTACTGTTAGATACTTCGATTCAAATGTTGAGGAATATTCCGCACTTAGCCTTAATTCCACTTGTCATTTTATGGTTTGGAATTGACGAAACATCAAAAATATTCCTCGTTGCTCTAGGTGTTTTGTTTCCAGTTTATATTAACACCTATCACGGAATTAAATCAGTCGATCGTGGCTTAATCGAAATGGGTCGGGCTTATGGTTTAAAAGGCTTTTCGCTATTTGTTCATGTGATTTTCCCGGGTGCCTTATCGTCCATTCTTGTCGGCATTCGCTATTCACTTGGAATCATGTGGACGACATTGATTGTAGCGGAAACGATCGCGGCAAACTCTGGAATTGGCTATATGGCGATGAATGCCCGTGAATTTATGCAAATGGACATTATCGTGTTAAGTATTTTAATTTATGCCTTACTAGGTAAGCTCTCTGATTGGATTGCTAAATTATTTGAAAACAAGTGGTTAATATGGAGGCAGTTGTCCTAACATTTCTGAAAGAAAATCTTGTGGAGGAGGGAATGTTCAAAGTGGAAAATAATGAAATTTTAGTTTTAAAGGATGTTCAAAAAGCCTATAACAAGCTTAATGTTATAAAAGGAATCAATCTTTCTTTTAAACAAGGGGAATTTATTTCAATTGTTGGAAAAAGTGGCTGTGGAAAAAGCACGCTGCTGCGGATTATTGCCGGATTGGAATCAGCGAGTGGCGGAACCGTCCTAATGAACGGGGAAAAATTACATGCGTTAAACCATCATGCACGAATGATGTTTCAAGATGGGAGACTGCTACCATGGAAAAAGGTCATTGAAAACATTGGTGTTGGCCTTTACGGTCATTGGAGAAATAAAGCGCTTGAAACATTGCGAAGTGTAGGACTTGAGGAACGCGCCTTGAATTATCCATCCTCGCTTTCAGGAGGTCAAAGACAACGAGTAGCATTAGCACGTGCGTTAGTCCACGAGCCTAAGCTTTTACTTTTAGATGAACCACTGGGGGCATTGGATGCATTGACGAGAATGGAAATGCAGAGGTTGATCGAGTCCATTTGGCAAAAAAAACAACTCACCACGATATTAGTTACCCATGATGTGGAAGAGGCGGTGCTTTTGTCAGACCGTGTCATTGTATTAAAGGATGGAAAAGTTGCGATGAATTTGCCGATTTCATTAGCAAGACCGAGACATCGTTCCCACCCTTCTTTTAACAAATATTTGGATGAAATCTTAGCCCAAATTATGAATACAGACAATCGTGAGAAAAAAGAAAAATTCAAGATTATTTAAGTTAGAGTCTGGTTTTTATTGGAAATGTTTAATGTTCGTGGTTTAGAAATAACCACGATACGAAAGGGCGAAAAAGGAGTAGATGACTGGAATGAGAGAGAAAGGAGAAACAAATCTCTGTTTCTTCGGATGAACCTTCTTTTTACCATTGTATTTTTGCTGTTTGCTGCTTTGATTCTACGGCTAGGCAAAATACAGATCGTCCAAGGGGAAGAATACAAAGCAAAAAGTGAAATTACCACTAAAACCGTCTATTCCTGGAGTACTCCGCGCGGGAAGATTTTTGACCGAAATGGGAATGTCCTGGTTGATAACCAGCCAATTTATTCATTAACTTATACCAATTTATCAAACAATGACACTCAGGAAGACAAGCTCAAGCTAGCCAAAAAGCTGGCCAGTTTGATTAAGGTGGAAACCGATAAAGTGACAAAGCGAGATAAAAAAGATTACTTTATCTTAACAAGAAAAACGAAAGCATTCGCAAAATTAACCAAAAATGAAAAAGAAAAACTCGATGATAAGGAAGAATACGAGCTTCTGCTTGAGCGGATTGACGAAAAGGATTTAGCAGCAATCACTCAGGATGAAATGCAGGTACTGGCGATTAAACGAGAAATGGATGTGGATTCTTCTTCTGCTAACAGAATTAAAACAGGACTAACGGTTGAGGAAATGGCCGTCGTGAATGAACAATTAGATGGATTACCAGGCATAGAAGTGAAGCTCGACTCAGAGCGAAAATATGTTTATGGAGATACTTTAATTCAGTTATTTGGAAAAGTAGGACAAATTCCTCAAGAGGACTCAGAAACCTATAAAAAATCTGGCTATGCAATGAGTGATCTAGTGGGAACGAGCTTTCTTGAGCAGCAATATGAGGACACTCTGCGTGGAAAAAAAGAAAAACAAACCTATGTGGAAGATCGAACAGGGAACATTACTGACGTAAAGGTGAGCTCTGGAGAAGCTGGAAAGGATTTAGCTTTAACCATAGATTTGCCATTGCAGCAAGAGTTGGAAAAAATCCTCACCGAAGAGCTGAGCAAGGATAAAGGCGCAACGAGTGCCTACGTGGTTGTTACCAACCCCAAAACAGGTGAAATACTCGCCATTACAGGTAAAAAAGAAGACGGATCAAACATTGATGACGATCTATATGGTGTGCTCTATAACGCTTATGCAATGGGATCCGCTGTTAAAGGAGCTACCGTTTTAACAGGCTACGAAACAGGTGTTATCAAACCTGGAGATACCTTTGTTGATAGCCCGATTAAGCTTGCTGGGACTCCTATTAAAAAGTCGTATACCAATATGGGGCGAATCAATGATCTAACAGCGCTCGAACGGTCATCGAATGTTTATATGTTCAATATCGCTATGAAAATAGGAAAATATAATTATGAGACTAAATCAGGATTTAACGATCCAGAGCAGGCATATGAAACGATGAGAAAGTATTTTGGCCAATTTGGCTTGGGTGTGAAAACCGAAATCGATTTACCGAAGGAAGCCACGGGCTATAATGGTGGAGTGCAAAAATTAGGGAATTTAATGGATTTTGCAATTGGTCAATTTGATACGTACACCCCACTGCAGCTTGTTCAATATGTATCAACGATTGCGAATGACGGCAGTCGTGTTCAGCCTCATATAATGAAGGAGATTCGTGAACCTGTGACTGAAAGCACCAAGCAAGGTGAAGTCATTCAACAATATCAGCCTAAAATATTGAATAAAGTTGATATGGATCTCCCCTTTATAGAGCGGGTTCAAGAGGGCTTTCGACTAGTGATGAATGGGAGTAAGGGTACAGGTGCTTCATACTTTAGAGGTGCAACCTATCAACCTGCCTGGAAAAACAGGCACGGCACAGGTATATGATGGTAAGGGTGGCTATAACTACAACTTAACGTTAGTAGGGTATGCTCCGTATGACAATCCGGAAGTTGCCTTTTCAGTCGTAATTCCGAATGTGGAGAATGACGGAAGTGGTATAAATAAAACAATCGGGAAAAGATTACTTGATTACTATTTTCAACAAAAATAAAAATTGGAACAGGGCTCCTTCGCAAATGTAGGAGTCTATTTTTATGCTACTTTTTACAAAGAATGCATAGGAATCGATTTTAATATTTATATATTCTAGTATAATTATAGTAAAAAGATTAAAAACAGACTTTTTAAAAAATATTTAAAGCTCTAATGATTTCAAGTTGATATATGTTGTATTAGGAGGTGCTCTGACTGAAATCAATCAAAATTTCCTTACAAACAAAGATTTTTGGACTTGTTCTTACACTGAGTCTATTTCTAATTGTATTAATGACGACTTTTTATAGCTTTATGGAAAGCCAACAAATCGAGGAAAACAAAGGAAAGCTGGCCTTAGAAATTTCTAGAACAGTCTCCTATATTCCAACCATAATCGACGCCTTTCAAACGAGCGATCCTTCAAGAACGATCCAGCCAATCGCTGAAAAAATCCGCAAGGAAACGGGTGCCGAATTTGTAGTGATTGGAAATAAAGATGAGATAAGATTTGCACATCCATTGAAGGAAAAAATAGGGCAAAAAATGACAGGTGGAGATAATGAACGAGCTTTACTAGGAGGAGAGTATTATATTTCAAAAGCAGAAGGTACTCTTGGTCCGTCTATTAGAGGTAAATCTCCAATTTTTAATGATCAAGGTGAGATTATCGGAGTTGTTTCTGTAGGATTTCTTTTAGAAGATGTGCGTCACCAAATCATAGACAACCTTAGCCGAGTTCTGGTTGTTTCTTTCTTTGCTCTATTCATTTCTCTTATTAGTAGTATTTTATTAGGTCGAAATATTCGAAAGGATACAATGGGTCTCGAGCCCTACGAGATTGCCTCACTTTATAAAGAAAAAAATGCTGTGCTGCATTCAGTCAAAGAGGGGATTCTTGCGATTAATAATGAAGGCTATATTACGATGATGAATCAGCAGGCGAAGAGACTCCTTCATCTACAAGGATCAGTAAGGAATAGGAAAGTGGATGGACTCTTCCCTTCAACTTATTTGTACGAGATTCTCAAAACGGGAAACGCCCAAAGTGATAAAGAAATGGTCTGGAAAGATAAAAAGGTAATTGTAAATAGTATCCCAATCTCGGATGAGACAGGAATAAAGGGAGTGGTTGCCTCCTTTAGAGATAAAACTGAAATTGAAAAAATGCTTGAGACAATATCAGAAGTAAAAAGATACTCGGAGGACCTCCGTGCCCAAACCCATGAATTTACGAATAAATTATACGTACTATTAGGCTTGCTCCAGCTTGGCGAATATGACCAGGCAATCGCTATGATTCAAAACGAAACAGAAATATTGCATCTTCAAAACTCTGTTGTTTTTAACCAAATAAAAGATACGAAAGTGCAGGCTATTCTATTAGGTAAAATTGGAAAAGCATCAGAAAAGAAGCTCAGGTTTGAGATTAACCAAGACAGTTATTTGGATATATTACCACCTCATATTAAACTCGCTAACTTAATCGTCATTCTTGGAAATTTAATCGATAATGCTTTCGAAGCGGTAACAGAATGTGAAAATCCATTAGTTAAGTTTTTTACAACAGATATAGGGACAGATATTATATTTGAGATTTCCGATAATGGGCCTGGAATAGATGAAACGATAATCCCTTTTCTCTTTGAAATGGGATATAGCACTAAAAATGGATCGGAAGCTCGGGGCTTCGGTCTCTCTAATGCAGAAAAGGCAGTGCTGGAGCTAGGTGGAATGATAGAGGTACATAGCAGCATTGAAGATGCTACGGTTTTTACAGTGTATTTACCAAAAAATGTACAAGGAGTTGAGAAGATTGGATTCTATAAAAGTGGTGATTGCCGAGGATGATTTTCGAATTGCTAATATTCACGAAAAATATTTACAGCAGTTTCTTGAAATAAAGGTAGTTGGAAAAGCACTAAATGGAGAGCAAACGCTAGAATTGTTAGAGCAGGAGACTCCTGACCTCCTGCTCCTAGATGTGTATATGCCGGATAGGCTTGGTTCAGAGTTACTGCCCGAAATCCGTGAGAGGTTCCCAAAAACCAACATTATGCTAATTACAGCAGCTACAGACAAATCAATCCTCGAAAAAGCTTTAGCCTATGGGGTTGAGAATTACTTAATCAAACCAGTGAGTAGGGAAAGGTTTGAGGTGGTCATCCAGGAGTTTATTAAAAAACATCTCCTTCTTTCTTCCTCCCAAGAAGTCGATCAGAAATATGTGGACTTACTTTTTGGTAATAAAATGAGTAGAGTACCGTCAGAGCGAAAAGGTTTACCCAAAGGGATTGATGTCATTACTTTAGGAAAAGTAAAGGCAGTTTTCCAGGAAAGAAATGTAGGTCTTTCTGCTGAAGATGTTGGAATGTCAATTGGTGCGTCGCGGATAACTGCACGTAGGTATTTAGAGTATCTCTCCTCCAAGCAGGAAGTAAGAACAGAAGTCGTTTATGGAATTGTCGGAAGACCCGAAAGAAAATATTATTTAATTTAGTAGGGGGGAGCCACTTACTTTCTGTAGCAAAATTTTAATAAATTAGAAAAATCATCCTCCTATGAACAATATGAACAAAACCTATTTAATGAACGTTAATAACTTAATTTTGGTAACGTTTTCACTTCTGAATATTTAGACTATATTTAATTTACAAACAAAAGGGGTGAAGATGATGCTTGCACTATTAGGGTTTTTAATGATCATCACGTTTATGATTTTAATAATGACGAAAAGGCTTCCTGCAATGATTGCGCTGATGGTGGTCCCTGTTATTTTTGCATTCATTGGTGGATTTGGAAAAGAAATGGGCTCGATGGCGCTTGAAGGTATTAAAAGTGTAGCTCCAACGGGAATCATGATCCTATTTGCGATTCTATTTTTTGGAATCATGATTGATGCTGGAGTATTTGATCCGATCATTTCTACCATTTTAAAAATTGTAAAGGGCGATCCGGTGAAGATTGCCATAGGAACCGCAGTCCTTGCGCTGATCATATCACTTGATGGGGATGGAACAACTACCTATATGATCACCATTTCTGCTATGCTTCCATTGTATAAAAGGATTGGAATGAAACCATTAATACTGGCAGGGATTGCTGTTTCATCTTCAGGTGTAATGAACCTTCTCCCCTGGGGAGGTCCAACTGCTAGAGCGATGACCGCTTTAAATCTAGAAATGTCTGATATTTTTACTCCTGTTATTCCATCCATGGCTGGCGGTATCCTTTTCGTATTGGTTATGGCCTTTTTCCTCGGAAAGAAAGAACGCAAAAGAATTGGTGTCCTGCAGATTGATTTCAGTACGAATGCTCAATTAGCAGCTACAGCTGAGGCTACCTCCCTTAAACGTCCAAAGTTAATTATCGTAAACTATTTAATTACGATCCTTCTACTTGTAACCTTGATAAACGAAGTTCTTCCGACGACTGTCTTATTTATGCTTGGGTTTGCTTTAGTCATTTCGATTAATTATCCTAAATTAAGTGATCAAAAAGAACGAATCGCTAATTATGCGGATAATGCTTTATCGGTTGTATCGATGGTGTTTGCTGCAGGAATATTTACTGGGATTTTAACCGGTACAAAAATGGTCGACGCGATGGCAAACACAATGATCTCCTATATCCCAGATGCATTTGGATCGCATTTTGCTTTAATTACAGCGATAATTAGTGCGCCTTTAACATTTTTTATGTCAAATGATGCCTTTTATTATGGAGTGTTGCCGTTACTTTCGAAGGCAGCAAGTGTGTATGGAATTGATCCTGCGGCGATTGGACGTGCATCATTAATGGGACAACCTGTTCATTTATTAAGCCCCCTTGTACCTTCGACATACCTCTTAGTTGGTATGGTAGGGGAAGATTTTGGCGACCTACAACGAACATTCCTTAAATGGGCCTGTGGATCCACTTTAGTGATGATGGTCGTAGCTATTGCCTTATTCATTTTTCCATTTTAAAAATGAATTGAGATGATTTTTTTATAGGTTAATTCCAAAGTAGAAAGATGTGGGTTGCTTTCTTTCACTGCATCTTTTTACTTTTTCTTTAGAGAGAAGGGTTCAGGTATGAATATATTGTTTCATATTATATTAGACATTATTTTTCCATTATTCGTGTTGATAGGTGCAGGCGCAATCCTACAACGTGTCATTAAGCTTGATTTATCTACACTGTCAACTTTGACGGTGTATTTCTTATTACCGGCTGTTTGCTTTGTTAATATTTATGAAGGAAAAATGTCAGGTGCGCTCATTAGTCGGACACTCATCTTTTTATTTACATTCAATATTCTGCTCATTTTCGTTAGCATGGTGATTGCTAAAGTAAATAAATTTGACCGCAAACTGACCGCTACCTTTAAAAATAGTATGGTATTGAGCAACTCCGGTAATTACGGTCTCCCTGTAAGTGAGCTCGTATTTGCTGGGCATCCTGCGGGCATGTCGATCCAAATTATCGTCTCTATTTTTCAAAATATCCTAACCTACACTTGGGGTTTTTTCAACTGCGTTTCGGCGCATAGCAGTGGTTTGGAAATTTTAAGAAAAATCATTCGTTTGCCGGTTATTTATGCGTTGTTATTGGCGATCTTGTTGAAATGTATACACGTGGAGATTCCTGAATTTTTGTGGAAGCCGATAGAGAATTCTTCAAATGCCTTTATGGCCGTTGCCCTTGTTACACTTGGAGCCCAAGTTTCCTATTTAAAAATAACCAAAATTTCTAGACCAATCGTATGGATCATCATCGGTAGGCTAATTATTTCTCCAATTATTGGGTTACTCGTTGTATTGATGCTTGGTTTAACCGGAATTACGGCTCAAGCTCTCTTTATTGCAAGCTCATTTCCGACGTCAAGAAATAGTTCTCTGTTAGCGCTTGAGTATGACAATTACCCAGAGTATGCTTCACAAGCCGTGCTATTAACGACTGTTATAAGCAGTTTTACAGTTGCCATCGTCGTTTATCTATCGTCATTACTCTTTTAAACTTATTTATTTTTTATTGTATTTAAGATATCTTTTTATCGAAATAATTTGACATTTTCTAATGTTCAGTGGTATAAACACAATAAGCTATATTAATACATAAAAAGCCTAAAAGTTACAAAATAATAAATATGGTAAATAAGGGGGAATGACAATCATGGAACATCGCAGCAAAATATTGGACTGTACGATTCGTGATGGTGGATTGGTAAATAATTGGGACTTCAGTATTGAATTCGTTCAAGACTTGTATAATGGTTTAAATGCAGCGGGTGTTGAATATATGGAGATTGGCTACAAAAACTCTGCCAAGCTTCTTAATGCAACAGAACCGAATCCATGGAGATTTCTAGACGATGATTTCTTAAAAGAAGTGATCCCGCAGAAAAAATTCACGAAGCTATCGGCTCTAGTAGACATAGGTCGTGTCGATCCAAATGACATTCTTCCTCGTGAGCAAAGTGTGTTAGATATGATTCGAGTAGCTTGCTATATTCGTGAAGTGGATAAAGGCTTAGAACTTGTTCAAATGTTCCATGATATGGGCTATGAGACTTCACTCAATATTATGGCATTATCAAGTGCGCCTGAACGTCAGTTGATTGAAGCATTTGAAATGGTGAAGGAAAGTCCTGTCGATGTCGTCTATATTGTTGATTCCTTCGGTAGCCTTGATCCTCAAGACATTGAGCACCAAGTGAAAAAATTCGGGCAATGCTTCCAAATAAAAGACTTGGTATCCACACCCATAACAATATGCAGCTAGCTTTTGCTAATACCCTTACCGCACTAAAAAATGGGGTTGAATTTCTTGATTCATCTGTATATGGAATGGGTCGTGCAGCTGGAAACTGTAACACCGAGCTTCTTGTTAGCTACATCCAAAAAACAACCTATGAGCTAAAACCAGTCCTTGGTATCATTGAAAAGCATATGCTTGAAATGCGTCAAAAATGGGAGTGGGGATACATCATTCCTTACATGATTTCTGGTGTATTAAATGAACATCCACGTGTTGCCATGGCATACCGAAATAGCGATGATCGGGACAAATACGTTGATTTCTATGACAAAGTAACTTGCCCAGAAGTAGCATTGGCACCGACAGCGAAGTAAACATGAATTATTTCATAAGGTAGGGTCCTTCATTTTTTTTGAAGGGCTCTATTTTTTTTAGATACGAGGTCTTTATCGGACAAAGCGCGGCTTAGTAACAGGGGAAGTGTCCGATAGAAGGTCCCTATCGGCCAAAACGCAGTTCGGATAAAATCAAAGTGTCCGATAGAAGGTCCCTATCGGACAAAACGCAATTTTGAAAGAAACTAGCTGTCCGAAAAAACAATCTAACAAAGCTTTATTTTTTCTCAAATGATAGAATGGGGTAAAAACTTAAATTCAGGTGATAAATATGATCCATACCTATCTAGATGAAACGCTCAGCTTTGAATTAATATATAAAAATCGTAAAACGGTTGGCATCTATATTGATTTTTATGGCAATGTAGAAGTCCAGGCCCCAAAAGGCACATCAGAAGAAAAAGTACTTAGCGTTATTGAGGAAAAATGGGGTCTAATTAAGCAACGGATAAAAGAAATGAAGGATCGCTTAGCAGGTCCAAAGGAAGTGCTCTATGAACAGGGTGAACGTTTTCTATATTTAGGGAAGGATTACCCTATTCTAATTTCCGAGGATAAAGAACTCAAGAAGGACAAGGTCGTTTTTGAACAGGGAACGTTGTACATCTATGTAAAGCAATTTGATAAAGAACAAATCCAAAAAGCATTAAAACGATTTTATTATCAGCAGTGCAAACGATTAGTGGAAAAGCGGATTCAATACCATCAAAATCAATTTAAAATCAAACCACGCTCAATCAGGATTTCAGATAGCAAGACAACCTGGGGAACCTGCGATGGGTTGCGCCAGTTAACCTTTAATTGGAAACTTGCCATGGCGCCGCTTGAAGTGATTGATTATGTCGTCGTGCATGAAATGTGTCATATGGTCCATCTCAATCACGATCGATCCTTTTGGCGCCTGGTAGGTAAAATCATGCCGGACTATGAGCAGCGTGAAAGCTGGTTGGCATTATCTCAGTGGAGAATGGATGTCTGATGTTAATGTGAAAATCGTTCGTTCTTTATTGTGGAAATGGTCTTATCGGTGAAAAAATGAATATATCGGTGAAAATCGGGATATATCGGTAAAAAAATAAATATATCGGTGAATCCCCGAACCATATCGGTGAAAAATCATAAATATCGGTAATCAATCCCCAAAGCAGCTAATTCATCATAACCTCCAAAAGAAACAAAAGGAGACAAAAGGAGACGACCGTCTCATTTTGTCTCTTTTTTATCCCGTCGTATCGTGAAAAATCCAGCAATTATCACCACATACGATTTGGCACGCCTCTTGCAATATTAAAAGGTGTAAACAAATTTAGGCAGGGAGGCTGAAATGATGAGAACGTTGAATAGCAAAGAAATCGCTTTAACAAAGGAAAAAGCACAATGGATGTATCAAAAGATGCTTGAAATTCGGATTTTTGAGGACAAGGTTCATGAGTTATTTGCCCAAGGAATTTTGCCAGGATTTGTTCACTTGTATGCAGGCGAAGAAGCGGTTGCAGTGGGAGTTTGTGCCCATTTAAATGATAAGGATAGTATTACTAGTACCCATCGTGGGCATGGTCATTGTATTGCCAAAGGCTGTGATTTGAACGGGATGATGGCTGAAATTTATGGTAAGGTGACTGGGCTATGTAAAGGTAAAGGTGGATCAATGCATATCGCGGACTTTGACAAAGGGATGCTTGGGGCAAATGGAATTGTTGGTGGAGGCTTTCCGCTCGCCTGTGGTTCGGCTCTAACAGCCAAGTATAAAAAGACTGATAATGTAAGCGTTTGCTTCTTTGGCGATGGAGCACAAAATCATGGAACCTTCCATGAAGGTATTAATTTAGCAGCGATTTGGAAGCTTCCGGTTGTTTTTGTTGCTGAGAACAATGGCTATGCAGAAGCTACACCGTTCACTTATGCATCGAGCTGTAAATCAATCGTGGACCGTGCTGTTGCTTATAATATCCCAGGCATTAAGGTCGATGGAAAGGATGTACTTGCTGTTTACCAAGCGGCAGAGGAAGCAGTTGCACGCGCACGTCGCGGTGAGGGTCCAACCCTTATTGAATGTGTCACTTATCGAAATTACGGTCACTTTGAAGGAGATGCTCAAAAATACAAAACTGATCAAGAAAAAGCGGAGCATAAAAAAGAAAAAGACGCGATTCTTCTATATAAAAACCATTTGTTAAGTGAGCAGTTATTGGCTGAACCGGAATTATCAATCATTGAAAAATCGGTTGAAGAGGCAGTAAGACAGGCCGTGAAGTTCAGTGAAGAGAGTCCATATCCAAGTGCTTCAGAATTATTAACCGATGTATATGTTTCCTATTAATCTGTAACTCAAAGACGGGAGTACTAGTTAATAAGACAATACCTACGGAAAAAAATCCGATTTTGCCAAATAAAAGGAGGATCTAGACATGACAAGAAAGCTAAGTATGTCAGCTGCAATCAATGAGGCGATGAAACTAGCAATGCGAAAAGATGAAAATGTCATTCTAATGGGTGAGGATGTCGCAGGTGGAGCAGAAGTAGACCATCTCCAGGATGAAGATGCATGGGGTGGAGTACTTGGGGTAACAAAAGGTCTCGTTCAGGAATTTGGACGTGAGCGCATTCTAGATACGCCAATTACCGAGGCAGGATATATGGGCGCAGCAATGGCAGCTGCTTCTACAGGTTTAAGGCCGATTGCCGAGTTAATGTTTAACGACTTCATTGGCAGTTGTTTAGACGAAGTATTAAATCAGGGCGCCAAGTTCCGATATATGTTTGGCGGTAAGGCTCAGGTCCCAGTAACAATTCGAACT
The DNA here is from genome assembly GCF_033449965.1 of Bacillus sp. T3. Lineage (NCBI taxonomy): Bacteria > Bacillati > Bacillota > Bacilli > Caryophanales > Bacillaceae > Bacillus > Bacillus sp. T3. The sequence continues at coordinate 3,216,558 of NZ_CP137761.1, read as the reverse complement.
ATGCACGGTGCTGGTTTCAGAGCGGCAGCCCAGCATTCTCAAAGCTTATATGCATTGTTTACGGCAATTCCAGGGATCAAAGTTGTGGTTCCTTCAACACCATATGAAGCAAAAGGATTATTACTAGCTGCAATAGAAGATAACGATCCAGTTATCTTTTTCGAAGATAAAACGCTCTATAATATGACCGGCGATGTGCCTGAAGGCTATTATACGATTCCAATTGGAAAAGCAGATATAAAGCGGGAGGGTACGGATGTAACGATTGTTGCGATTGGGAAGCAAGTTCATACTGCACTTGAGGCTGCAAAACAGCTTGCTAAAAAAGGGATTGAACTCGAAGTGGTGGACCCTCGCAGCTTGTCACCGTTAGATGAAGAAACGATTCTTACATCAGTTGCAAAAACAAATCGTTTAATTGTGATTGATGAAGCAAATCCAAGATGCAGTATTGCAACGGATATTGCGGCTCTTGTGGCGGACAAAGGATTTGATACGCTTGATGCTCCAATAAAACGGATCACGGCACCACATACACCAGTACCGTTCTCACCACCACTTGAAGATATATATCTTCCAAAAGCAGATACAGTCGTTCGAGTAGTCGCAGAGCTATTAGGCACACCTATAGAAGTATAATACAGAGCCAAGGAAGGAGTGATTGAGATGCCGGTAGAAGTCGTGATGCCGAAACTAGGAATGGCCATGAAAGAAGGCACAGTGTCGGTATGGAATAAGGAAGTCGGGGATCCCGTTGGAAAGGGTGAACCGATTGCAAGTGTTAGCTCTGAAAAAATAGAAATTGATGTGGAATCTCCTGCGGAGGGAACCTTATTGAAAATTTCTGTCCCTGAGGGAGAGGGAGTCCCTCCTGGTACAGTAATTTGCTATATCGGGCAGCAAGGTGAGGTAATTTCTGGGGAACAGGCCGAAGCAAAATCGGAAACTCCACAAGGATTAAAGGATGCTCCAATACCGGAAAAATTGAATCGATTCTGCCGCCATCTCCAAAGGCCGTAAATGATCGAGTAAAAATTTCCCCAGTTGCAAAAAAGATGGCTGAGGCCGCAAACCTTAACCTTGACATTATCCAAGGGACGGGGCCAGGTGGAAGAATTACGAAAGAAGATGTGCAAGAAGCGATAAAAAATTCACGTACACAACAAGCTCAGCCTCCACAGAAACAGGAGGAAATCTCCAACACATCAATAAAGCCAGTTGAAGAGACTCAGCAAATCCCTGTTACTGGCATCCGTAAGGTGATTGCAGAAAGAATGTATGAAAGCCTGCAAAAAACTGCTCAACTGACACTGAACATGAGGGTGGATGTAACAGAATTAATCAAATTACAAAAGCAAACAGCCGAGACGATTCAAAAACGATTCGAAAATAAATTATCACTAACAGACTTTATTGCCCGGGCTGTTGTGCTTTCCCTTAAGCAACATCAGCAAATGAATAGTGCTTACATCGATAGCAAAATTCATTTATTTAAGAATGTACATTTGGGTATTGCTGTTGCCCTTGAGCGGGGCTTGGTCGTCCCAGTCATTCGTAATGCGGATAGCTGTTCTGTTAATGAACTATCCTTGAATATTAAAGATTTGGCTAAAAAGGCAAGACAGAGTGAGTTAACAAATGAAGAAATGCAGGGCTCAACCTTTACCATTAGTAATCTTGGAGGCTACGGGATTGAACACTTCACTCCGGTTTTAAATCCGCCTGAAACAGGGATTCTTGGTGTTGGAGCAACCTATGACACACCTGTGTACATTGGGGAAAATTTAGAAAGAAGAAGCATATTGCCACTAAGTTTAACATTTGACCACCGGGTTCTCGATGGTGCACCAGCTGCAGCATTTTTACAAACCATTAAGCAGTATTTAGAAGAGCCAATTACGATGCTTTTATAGAAGGAAGGGAATGCTTTGGCAAAAATCGTAATCATTGGTGGAGGTCCTGCTGGATATGTGGCTGCAATTACTGCAGCCCAGCAGGGGCAGGATGTGACGATCATCGATCAGGGAGCACTTGGCGGTACATGCTTAAATGAAGGGTGCATGCCAACTAAATCCCTTTTACAAAGTGCAGAAGTATATAGTCGAATCAAACATTCGGATGAGTTTGGAATTCGTTTGCCATCAGGTCAAATTGAACTGGATTGGAGTACCGTTCAACAACGAAAAAATGGAATTGTATCGACACTGGTCCAGGGGATTCACTATTTAATGAAGAAAAATAAAGTGAAGGTGATAAAAGGAGCCGCGACTTTTGTCGCAAGTCGGCTGTTACAGGTCGTGTCAAATGGGAAAACGGAAGAGTTATCAGCAGATAAGGTCATTATCGCAACTGGATCTGAACCTGTTTCGTTACCGTTTGCTCCATTTGATGGAAACTGGATTATTGATAGCAGTCAAGCAATGTCGCTACAATCGATACCTGCTTCTTTGCTGATTATTGGCGGTGGAGTAATAGGGTGCGAATTTGCTAGTATTTATAGCAGACTAGGAACGAAGGTCACCATGGTCGAGATGGCGGATCAAATCTTGCCAGGGGAAGATAAGGATATCGTCGCAACCCTACATAAGCAGCTTGAAGAGGACGGGGTGATAATCTATCCTTCCACAGAACTGAAAGATTTGAAAATGGATCAAAACAAAGCCATTTTAAAAAATAATGATGGTTTTCATGAAGTACAAGCAGATAAAGTTCTCGTTTCAATTGGTCGTAAGCCAAGAGTGAATTCATTGGGGCTAGAGCATATAGGGATTGATTTTACAAAGAAAGGCATTCATGTAAACGAGCATATGCAAACTTCAATTCCTGATATTTATGCATGCGGTGATGTGATCGGAGGGATTCAGCTCGCTCACGTTGCTTTTCATGAAGGAACCGTAGCTGCGTTAAGTGCTTGTGGGATAGATGCTCAAGTAAATTATCGTGCTGTGCCACGTTGTATTTATACTTCACCTGAAATTGCCAGTGTTGGTTTAACGGAAAAGCAGGCACGAGAACAATTTGGCGATATTCGAGTCGGTGAGTTTCCGTTTGCTGCAAATGGAAAGGCATTAATCGCTAATGAACGTTTGGGGAAAGTAAAGGTGTTCGTTGAACCTGAATTTGGAGAAATTTTAGGTGTTTCCATTGTCGGGCTACACGCAACTGAACTGATTGGACAGGGAGCTATTATGCTTCACGCTGAAATGACGACGGATCTAATGGAGCAGTTCATTGCTGCACACCCAAGTCTTTCCGAAGCGGTTCATGAAGCGTTGTTAAGTGCAGTTGGTCATGCTGTACATGTTTAATAGGAGATAGATTAAATATACTATTTTCGGCAAACTTTGCGTAAGAACGCGAAGTTTGTTTTTTTATATTGTCTATATAGTTCTTAAGATTTATTGAAAGCGAATACATTTTTTAATATAATTGGACTTGTAATGGTCTTTTACCCTCGTTTTATCATTTCTTTCTGGTGCTCCATTTTTTCTTCTAGGTCATAACACACTTCAAATCATGGTGTAAATTATTTATGAAAATTAGAGGTGTTACCATGAATCCTACGACGGTATATTTAGATACGTGGAAACGATTTGTCAAGGAAGGCGTGCTCGATTCAGCACGGTTGAATAAGCGGATTTCGGAATCTTGGTATCGCTGCAAACAAGAGCAAGTCAATCCATATTTGAATAAAGGCTTGAATGTATTAACCTCTAACGAGCTACAAATTAAGAAAAATCAAAATTCACAACTTTTAGAAATTGCAACACCTTATCTTTCTCAAATGGAACAGGCAATCAAAGACTCGGGAATGATGACACTCCTTGTCGACCCAGACGGGTACGTCCTATCTTTAACGGGCAACAATAAAACATTAATGGATGCAAATCGAATTAATTTTGTAGAAGGAGTGCGTTGGACTGAAAGTGAAGTCGGGACAAATGCAATCGGGACAGCCATTGAAACAAGAGAACCTGTTATTATTAATGGGGTCGAGCATTATTCTGTTGCATCGCATTATTGGAGCTGCTCGGCTACGCCAATCCTACATGAAAATGGGAGCCTACTTGGTGTGATTGATGTTTCTTGTCCGATTGAGTACTCCCATCCACTTATGTTTGGAATGGTAACGTCCATTGCATATGCAATTGAAAAAGAAATAAACCAACGATTATTCCAGAACAACATTTCCCTTATTCAACAAGCCACTAATTTGGCTGAGAGTCGTCCAAACCAATGCTTTGTTGTATGCAATCACAAACAAGTGATCATAGCTGCCAGTCAACCCGTTCGTAAAAAGGTTCCAAATGTACTTGGAATGCATCTTCTTGAAATTGTACATACCCTGTATAGAATCGATCTTCAAATGCCTTTCCTTTCTAAGGATGATAATAGCCTAAACGGAAGTTCCATCTATTTAACGGAAATTGTTACTCCTAAACCAACTCCAACTCCAAGATTGTCCACCAACACCTTTGTTTTTAAAGGAGAGTGTGGAATAAGTGAGTCCTTTCAAAATACATTAAAAAAAGTTAAACTTGTTGCACCTACTGATGCAACTGTCATGATTACGGGTGAAACGGGTTGTGGAAAAGAGGTAATTGCTCAGGCGATTCATGATAACAGCCCCCGAAAAAATGGTCCGTTTATCACCATCAATTGTGGAGCGATCCCAAAGGAACTTATCGAAAGCGAGCTGTTTGGGTATGTGGGAGGAGCTTTTACGGGTGCTAGAAGACAGGGCAATAAGGGTAAGTTTGAACAGGCTCATCAAGGAACGATCTTCCTAGATGAGATTGGAGAAATCCCTCACTCGATGCAAGTAGCTTTATTACGTGTGCTTCAGGAACGAAAAGTCACTCCAATTGGGGCGTCAAATGAAGTACCCTTTGATGCTCGAGTTATTGTGGCAACCCATCGTAATCTAACAGAACGTGTAAAGCAAGGCGAATTTCGTGAAGATCTTTTTTACAGATTAAACGTGTTTCCGATCTGTGTTCCGCCATTAAGAAACAGGAGAGAGGATATCCCACTCCTTGTTCAGTATTTTTGTAAAAGAAATAATTGGTCCATTCCCAATATTAATGAAATATCTTCTAAATTAAAAGCATATGATTGGCCAGGTAATATACGTGAACTAATGAATGTACTTGAACGATTGCATATTTCCGCCCCGGATTTTGGTAGTGGTCTGGACGGCTTATCGCACACACTAGAACCATTAGCAATCATGGATCCTGCTCCATTGGAACAGGAAAATGAGGAAAGGTTAAATACCCGTGCGAAAATCCAACGTGATTTAATGCTCGATGCCTTGAACAAGACAAAAGGTAATGTGACCGCTGCTGCAAAATTACTTGATGTACCAAGAAGTACTTTTTATAAGAGACTACAGAAATTTGGATTATAAAATAATCCTGTTAGGACATTGTTTGTAAGGAACTTGTCTTAACAGGATTTTTTTATTTTTGCGGTTCATTATGCTGGTTCACATCATACTCTTCTATAAAAGGAATTTTTATGGAGGTAGGAGAGAGATGAACTTTGAGATGCAAAAAGCGAATTTGTTAGCTGAGAATATCAAGGAGTTTATCAAATTTGTTTATAAAAACTATGAAAATAAAGCCCATACGATTGTAAATATGGATAAACTGTATCATATTAAGCTTTTGGTTGAGGAGCATAGGTTTCAGCTTTTAGCTGATGAGTTGACTAGAATTAATAAGTTTTCTTGGGATAAGAAGTATACTTTTTATTTAGTGGATCGGTTTGAAACAGGGCTGAGCATTATCGATGACTATGTTCATTATTACGAGAATGATTTATTTATGATTTCAGCTCGTGTATATACCTTGAAAAATCTATGTGGAGCTTTTAATAAATTGGAAAAGGTGTAATAATACTAATGTTTTTTTTGAAAACTTATCAACATAACACCTCTAGCTGGTAGCTAGCCTTCTTCTTTTAGATGAAATTGGTCATTTTTAATCATGGATTGGACTGTCCGCATAATCATGAACTGATTATGTTGATAGTCATTTTTTTGAATATCTAACTATAAAAATACTCCAACTCGACAATTTCATTACCTATATGAAAATACCCTTGGACATAATATCCCTGGATGCTGTCTGCGTATATTAAATTCTTTATCTCAATAGGCGCTAATTTGAGTTTAGGTTCGAAAGAAAAATCAAATGGACCAGCAATCATACGCAGTTGTTTTTCAGAATCATATGCTACGATACATATCGTACTTTTACGGATAATCATCCACCATTTTCCTTTATAGTCTGCAGCTAAGTCTAAAGTATGGGCATGTTCATTACTAACAAAAATGACATGGTTATAGGGTTCTCTTATCCCTTGATTATCAACACCATGATTTGGATGATAAGATTTAAACCTTTGGGAACGGCCATATTCATCTAGCCAGTATTGACTCCCCTTTGAAGTTTTAAATGTTAGAATAGGCTGCTCTATCGATAACTTAAAAGACATAGTAAACACCGCCTAAATACATTATTTTCTTATATTATATTCCATTGCTAGTTAGGGGCTTGTATGAATATAAATGGTCAAGCGTGGATTTTTTTAATTAATGATTGTTATATGTTTAAATATTTTCCTGATTTTAGGGGATTTTATTCTTAATGGTTTATAGGGGGTTATTTCATGAAATATCATAAGTATTTAAAATTAATTCTAATTGGATTGTTTATATTTCCTTGGTTCACATTCCCTTTATTAGGAAAGGAATCTTTAAAAAGGTATTTATTAACAAGTACATTCATGTCTCTTTTTGTAAAGGGTGAAAGTATAATTGCAAAAAATAGAAGATGGTGGTGGGCTTATGAAAAACTCCATCCTAAATTATCAGGAGAGTTTCCATTAATATGGGGACCATTTTTCATTGGCTCAATGTGGATTTTAAAACTTACTTATGGCAATTTTTTTCTTTATTTAACTACTAACTTGGTTATAGATACTTTATTTGTTTATCCATTCGTTACTTTTTGTAAAAAAATTGGACTAGGTTCTCTTGTTCGATTAAAGAATTATCAATTATCACTATTGTTCTTTTTAAAATCTTTACTCATGTATAGCTTTCAATTCTTGAAAGAAAAGAAACTATTTAGCTCTATCCGATAAATGAAAGCGAACAAAGGTGTAGCGTTATCAATTAATAAGCAATTGATCGGTTTGCTGGAGATAAGATAATCTAACTCCTAAATAATATACTAAAAAATAGTTAAGGGCAGAAAATAATGAAAACTATACAATCGAAAGATAAGATTGAAAAAGTCGGTGAATTTTATCAAGATGTTACAAAAGCGAATCATGATTTCTTAAAATATTGGATGGATCATACTTTGTTCCATTGGGATTTTTGGTTATCTCTTATCGTTTTTACTATTTTACCGATCATTTTTTGGATAAAAATACGAAAAAAAAACAGTTCAAATCGTCTTTTATTTTCAGGGATGTTTGTTATTATTGTTTCTTCTTGGTGTGATTTCTTAGGCGTGCAATACGGTAAGTGGTACTATACAGGGAAAGTGCTTCCTTCAATCCCATCATATTTACCTTGGGATTGGGTTTTGCTTCCTATTTTTGTAATGACCTTAATTCAAATTAAACCGAATATTTCCCCCATCATAAAAGGATTGATTTTTGCAAGTATAAATACTTTTATAGGAGAGCCATTATTTATATGGCTTGGTTTTTACGTATTAAAAGATTGGCATATCTTTTATTCTTTTCCTATTTATTTCGTCATCTTCTTATTAGCTTATCGGTTGAGTAAAGTGAAAAATTTTGAACCGATTATATAATTTGCCTTATATTACGTTATTATTAAAGGGAGCGGAAATTAGGCGCATATGAGTCTTGTTCAATAAAAAAAGGCTAATTCCTTGTAATATGGGGTGAAAATAATGAACACCTTACATGATATGATTAATATTAGTAAAGTGATTGAGGGGAAACTATTAGAAGTAGGTATTGAAACACCACAGTCACTTGAAGAACTTGGAAGTAAAGGAGCATTTAGAAGACTCAAACTTAACGATCCAACAGCTTGTTTCAATATGCTTTGTGCATTAGAGGGAGCACTTTGGGGAATAAGGTGGCACAATTTGCCCGATGAGGTAAAGCAAGAGCTAAGAGATTATTATAAGACACTGTGATGTAGTAGGAATCTCTTGAGAAATTAGAAGAAAATAGAAAGTAAATAAGATAATAAAAATCACGTTAGACAAAAGAATATCTGGCTAATGTGATTTTTTTGGTTTAACGGTACGAAAATAAACATGCAACCGACTATTCGGCTGCATACTTAATGATCCCGTGTAGAAAAACAGAGTATTCACGTTGAACACATTCTCTTATCTTGATTTTTCCTTCACTTTCTAATTCTTCAGCTAATTGTTCAATCTTTTTCTCATCTTCTTTTGTAGTCTTTGGTATTTCTGTTGAAAACATATTACCTCGACTAGAATTGCGTAGCTTTGTTAATAGTTCAACTTTATTCATTGGGCCAACCCCTTTTCTATTTATTTCGACGTGAAGGTAGAATTATCCTTTAAAATGAGTTCTGTTAAATACAAATTTGAATATGATTAATAATACGCTCATTCCATTCTATCCAGTGATCACATCATTGTATTGAATTTTAGGAGGAAAAATGAATATGGATAATGTACTAAAAGTTTCATCGAAATCCAATCCAAATTCTGTTGCTGGAGCCATTGCTGGAATGTTAAGAGAAAAGGGGAAAATTGAAATCCAAGTTATTGGAGCTGGTGCATTAAATCAAGCTATAAAAGCGATAGCGATTGCAAGAGGATTCGTTGCTCCGATCGGTGTGAATCTTGTGTTTGTACCTGCATTTGCAGATGTTTTAATTTCCAATGAAAACAGGACAGCAATCAAATTATTGATAAGTCCTAGAAGATAGTCGAAAGGGTAGGATGAAAGGGAAAAATCATGCCTTCTTTTAATACCTCTTTGATGGAACTTTCTCCGTATGCGCGTCTCTATGAAGAGACGCTTTTTTATGGAGAAAGCATGAAAATGAAAGAGATTTAACGTATGAGTGACCAAGTCTTGAAATAAGGAGTGAATATAGCTAATTCTACTTATTTACAAATAGCAAAAAAGAGTAGTAGAATAGGCACGTTAACACAACAAAATATAACTCGGCCTAATCCCATCTGTTTGGGAGCGGAGGAACCAACTATTTGGGGTTAATTCTACATAATTAGAAGGGATGAGAGCACTCTTTCGCCATCCTACCCGTCAGCTAACTTCGTCGGCTAAAGCGAAGGGGGTCATACAGACCACCATTTTCAAGAGGGATTTACTGCTGGGATCATCGCTTTGTTGCAGTAAATGCTACTTGTCAAAGAGTAGGTCTTTTTATTTTGCTGATTATAATAGGACTAGAATTATTAAAAATAAGGCTGTGTTAAAGAACAATGTTGTTTTTTGAGCAATCTGTTGATTGGAGCGGAAGGTGCGAGACTCCTGCGGGAGAAGGTGACACGGGAGACCCCACAGGCGCTATGGCGCCGAGGAGGCTCCCGGACTCCCCGCGGAAAGCGAGTACCTGCAGCGGAAATCAACAGACAAATTTAACAAAGCCAAAAATAAAAAAATAGAGTATTCAATATTGGGGATCAATTATAAGAAAAGTATGAACGAATTTCGAGCACTGGTAAGAAGGAGGCTTTTTCTTGAATATTGCATTTTTCTTGATTCCTAAACAGGATGTAGCATTTATTAAATTTGAATCAACGATGAGACAGGCGTTAGAAAAAATGGAGTATCATAAATACTCCGCAGTCCCACTATTAGATAATGATGGGAAATATGTGGGTACTATAACGGAGGGGGATTTGTTGTGGAAAATCAAAAACACCCGGGTTTATCGTTCGAAAATACACATAAAACGAAACTAAAAGATATTCCGCTCATGCGAAGTAATGAAGCAATCTCGATAAACGCTGAAATTGAAGATATCATAGAACGGGCAATGGAGCAGAACTTTGTTCCAGTTGTTGATGATGGTGGAGTCTTTATCGGAATTGTTACAAGAAGAGAAATTATAAAGTACTGTGCAAATAGGCTATTAATCAATCGAAATGAAGAATTAAGAACACAACCAGAAAATAATGTTGTTGAATAAAGAATGACCGCTCAAATGGGCGGTTTTTTTTTGTGATTTTTGGAAAGGATAAACAAAGTTGGACAAAATCGGCTGAGGTGAAATGAATGATAACAAAAAGACACTTATTCTTTAATATAGCAATAATCTTATTTCCCTGGTTATCGCTGCTTTTTATCGGAAAGCGGAGTTTTAAAAGATATTCGATTTCAGGGGTTTTTATTGTTATTTTTGAGATTCTTAATCACCTGTATGGTCATAAAAGGAATTGGTGGAAGTTTTACGATAAGCGCAAATCTTTTCTAAAGGATGAACTCCCGTTTAGTGTGGGTCCTTATATGCCATTATCCATGTGGTTACTTAAATTTTCGTTCGGAAACTTTAAAAAGTTTGCTTTCCTAAACGTGATTGCTGATGGATTATTTGCTTTTCTTTTTATTGATATTCTTAAAAAATTAAAAATCATAAGCCTTAATGGATTAAATCATTTCCAATTTTTTATTTACCTCCACTATAAAGCATATTTGTTATATGGAGTACAATATTTGTTAGAGAAAACGATCGTGTCTCCATCTTTAAAAAGAAGATTCTAGATTATTGCTTGCACACAGCCTTCCTGACTATGCTTTTGCTAGTCAGTTTTTTTTATCCCTAAAATTCATCTGTATGTCATTCGCTCTCATTGAGTTCGATGTCATTGGGGATTTTTTCTTGAATACACTATAGAAATGGACATTGATGGGGGAGCTCATGATAGGGGAAATTAGAACAAGCATAATTATTGGGGTGTTTATCTTCTTCGGAACAGCTTTAGGGGGATTAGCTGTTCCGTTCATTAGGCGGTATTTTAATAGAAATCATTTGTATCTTAATGTTTTCTGCGGTGGAATTTTAGCAGGTTTGTTGGCGTTTGATTTAATTCCTGAAGTAGTTTCTAAATATCAGCATATTGGGATAGTCTCTGGGGTTTCTTTAGGTATTTTTATGATGCTGCTTTTTGAAAAATATTTACACAGTGCTAAACATATTGAATCTGAGTATCAAGAGACCTTTTTTCTTTTGTTTTTGTCATTGTTTATTCACAGCATTCCAACTGGACTTGCATTGGGATTAAATTTATCTGAGCAGCATTTTTATCACCCTTCATTACTAATCGCCATTTTAATACACCAAATACCTGAAGGCATGGTATTAATGGTTACTGCTTTGAATTCGAAACAGAAAGTTAAAAAATTTATAGTGTTTAGCTGTCTTCTATCTTTTGCAGTGGGGTTAAATACCTATTTGGGAATGAGCATCGATTTGCATTCGCCAAAACTGCAAACAATGATTATGGGGATAGCAATCGGATCGCTGAGCTATGTCACCTTTTATGAAATATTGTGGAAGGGATTCAGAAGTCATCAAACAATAAAAATGATTATAGGGGCATGTTTTGGACTGGTATTTTTAAGAGTTTTTCTAGTATTTGCAGGTTTTGGGCATTAATGGATCAATCAAACTTTTAGATGCTAATTCGAGGAGTAGGCTAGAAAAGAATTCTGATGTAAATATGATTTTATAAGTAAACTATTTCAAATAGTATTGACCGAATGAAAAAATACTGATAAAGTTTTAAATTATCGCACAATATTTATTAAAGTGGTTTTAAGTATTCACTTTATTACTAAATTTAATAAGCGAGCTATGATTGCTATGGATCAAACTATAGCAGGAGCAGCTTCTGGAGAGGACGCGATTAATCGCGGCGCCGAAGGGTTCATAATCTCAGGCAAAAGGACAGAAGAGTATCGAATACTGTTTGTTATTTTTATATAAAGAATAACAAATATTGTTTTTTATTCTGTCGTTTTAAGAGATTGGAGCTTCCAATCTCTTTTTTATTGTGCTTAGTACAAGCATTTGCTTTACTATCAAAATAAGTATTGGAGGAATGAAGGTGGCACAACAAGAGTTGAAAAAAGATTTAAAAAACCGGCACGTTCAGCTAATTGCGATCGGCGGAACGATTGGTACAGGACTATTTTTAGGTTCAGGTAAGGCGATTCAATTAGCAGGGCCTTCGATTATCTTCGCTTATTTAATTATCGGAATCGCTGTATTTTTTGTAATGCGGGCATTAGGAGAACTGCTTTTGTCCAATTCAGGCTATCAATCTTTCACAGATTTCGCTGCGGACTACCTCGGACCTTGGGCAGGATATGTTACTGGTTGGACTTATTGGTTTTGTTGGGTCATGATTGCGATGGCCGATATAATTGCAGTTGGTGTTTATGTTCAATATTGGTTCGAGATACCTCAATGGGTTGCTCCTGTCATTTGTTTGATAATTTTATTAGGATTAAATCTATTAACTGTTAAACTTTTTGGAGAATTAGAGTTTTGGTTTGCGTTAATTAAAGTTATTACGATTCTTGCCCTAATCGCAATTGGCGTAATTTTGCTAATTATTGGTTTCAAAACAGATGCCGGAGCGGTTACATTAAATAATTTATGGCAATATGGTGGTCTTTTCCCGAATGGAATTACCGGTTTCTTACTATCCTTCCAAATGGTGCTTTTTGCTTTCGTTGGAGTAGAGTTAGTTGGTGTATCTGCTGCAGAAACATCTGATCCACAAAAGAACATACCATCTGCGATTAACAAAATTCCGTTGCGAATTCTATTTTTCTATATGGGTGCCATCATTGTTATTCTAACAATTAATCCTTGGGAACAATTGAGCGCTTCTCAAAGCCCGTTTGTACAAGTATTTGGTTTAGTTGGAATTCCCGTTGCAGCAGGAATCATCAATTTCGTCGTTTTAACTTCTGCAGCATCAGCATGTAATAGCGGTTTATTTTCTACGAGCCGGATCCTTTACAATTTAAGCAGTAATGATCAGGGTCCAAAGCAATTTGCAAAATTAAATAAAAATGCGGTACCTAGTAATGCGTTGTTTACTTCAACAGTTGTTATTTCGATTGGAGCTCTGTTGAGTAAACTACTTCCTGGACAAGCGTTTGGCATTGTAACAACAATTAGTGCCATTTGCTTTATCTGGGTTTGGGGGATCATTCTAGTTGCACATATTCGCTATACAAAAACTCGCCCAGATTTGCGTGCAAAATCTACCTTTAAAGCACCACTTACACCATTTATTAATTATGTTGTATTAGCATTTTTTGCCTTTCTTCTTGTAATCATGGGAATTGCGGAAGAAACACGTGTTGCCTTAATGCTAACCCCACTATGGTTCGTTTTATTATTTGGATTGTATGGATTTAAAAAGAAAAATGTAAAGTCAGTAGAATTAGAGGAAAAAGCAATTTAATCAACATACAAGCAACCGCACAGTGATTATTGTGCGGTTTTTTTGTGAAAAAATCTAAGACAATACACATTTAATAATATTACTATGGTGTATAAATGTATAAAAATGTATAATAGTTTATGAAATTTTAAAATTAGGAAGGAATAGAATATTATGGAATGGAATCAAGATGCAAAAGACTTATTGGAAGAATTAGTTAGTCCAATCCCCGTGTTTGTACGCCCAATGGCAAAAAAGAAAATCGAAAATATTATTTTGGAAGGCGTTTCAAGTGATACTGTTACAAAGGAAGATGTAGTGAAAGGCTATATTATTGCATCACCTGGTGATATGCAAGTTCGTGCGGTCAAACTTTTAAAGGCAAAAGGAATAGATTTAGCACCTTTTGAGGAATTGCTTGAGAAAGCGAAATAGAAAGTTTGTTAAGGATCAACCTAATGTGTTAGGTTGATCCTCTTTAATTAATAAAAGGTTGTTTTAAAGCTCAATGCTGTTTTGGGCACGAGTTGATTGGAGCGGAAGGTGCGAAGACTCCTGCGGGAGCAGCGGGACAGGTGAGACCCCGCAGGAGCGGTAGCGACGAGGAGTAGGAAAAGCGGAGGCGGTTTGCCCAGGGGCGACAGGCATAAGACGAGCCGGCATGAAGGTCGTTCTTTGACCTTCTTGACGGATTGGCTTATGACCCCGAGCCCCTGAACCGCTGTAGCTAGACAGGCTCACCGCCCGCCCCGCGGAAAGCAAAGCACCTGGAGCGGAAAGCAACACTCAAATTTAACGCAGCTTAATTAACAAAAAAAGAACCTTCTTTAAGAAAGTTCTTTATTCGGATTAAGCTTTTTTAATTCTACCGCAATTCTCTGGGCAATTTCTTCATGTGATACGCTGTCATCAAAGGTCATTGGTTTGCCAAAAATAACACCAGCAGACTTAAACCAGCTATCTCTTGTTCCGTAAATGTAAGTAGGAACAACCGGTGCTTTGCTCTTGGCAACGATAAAACCTATACCCTTTTTTGCCTCCTGCATTTCTCCTGATTTTGAGCGAGTTCCTTCTATAAATATAGAAAATAGACCGCCTTCTTTTAAGATTCTTAATGTATACTTTAGCGATTTTATATCCGCTTGTCCTCTTTTGATCGGGAAGCAGCCTAATTCGTGGATTACCTTTGCAAAAAACTTGTTTTTGAAAAGCTCCTCTTTCCCCATAATAAACATTTTACGCGGGGTATGGACCCCAACCATTGGTCCATCAAAGTTACTAGTGTGGTTCATTGCTAGAATAGCTGCACCTTCCGGAATATTTTCAATCCCGATAATTTTAATTTTAAATCGGATGTGCAAGAACACCCTTACGACAAATACTGCAATTTTATAAAACAAACTAACCTCAACCTCTTTCATAGTAAACTCATAGAAATATTCTAACACAATCCATGCTGTTAAAATATTGTGTTTATCCACTTCTGCTAAATAAAAATATTTCATTATAGTTGTATATCATGGTTGACTATTGGCAAAAGCAGAGGTACACTAAAAACATAAGGTAACTTAGTAGACAAGTGAACAACATAACAAGTGAGCCTTTAAACATCAGCAAGTCATAATTTAACGAGGTGACTGAAATGAAAGAGATTAGTATTGAGGAATTAAAACAAAAAGCAATTGAATTAAGGAAAGCTGCACTTACGATGATATATGGGGCACAATCTGGACATCCTGGAGGCTCCCTATCTGCAGCTGATGTCGTAGCGGCACTTTACTTTAAGGAAATGAACATTGATCCTAAAAATCCGAAATGGGAAGACAGAGACCGGTTTGTCTTATCAAAAGGTCATGTTTGTCCAATCCAATATTCAGCATTAGCCTTACTTGGGTTTGTTCCTTATGAAACAATTCATACTTTAAGACAATACGGCTCACCATTTCAAGGTCATCCGGATATGAAAAAATGTCCAGGTATTGATATTTCAACTGGATCACTTGGACAGGGACTTTCTTGTGCAGTAGGAATGGCACTTGGTGGAAAAAGAGATGCAAAGGATTATCGGGTTTTTGCCATCGTTGGCGATGGCGAGTGTCAAGAAGGACAAATTTGGGAGGCTGCCCAAAGTGCAGTCAAATACCAATTAGATAATCTCGTTGTATTTGTAGATGATAATGGACTACAAATTGATGGTACAACGGAAGAAGTAATGCCGAACCAGGATTTAGAAAAGAAGTTCGAAGCATTTGGCTTTGAAACGAAAAGAATAAATGGGCATTCGATGGAAGAAATTGTCAAGACATTAGACAATATTCGAGAAGCTAAAAATGGAAAACCAAAATGTATAGTTTGCAACACCGTTAAAGGTAAGGGCGTTTCTTTCATGGAAGACGTTTGTGGCTGGCACGGAGTTGCTCCAAATAAAGAAGAATATGAACTTGCAATGGCAGAAGTAGCAGGAGGTTTAAGATAATGAGTTTACTAGAAAAAGATATCTTAGTGAAAAAAGCAACACGTGAAGCCTTCGGTGATGTAATTGTAGAATTAGGAAAAAAGAATGAAAATATTTTCGTCGTGGATATTGATATCGGTAAGTCTTGCAAAACAACAGAATTTGCTAAGCAATTACCAAATCAACATGTAAACGTAGGGATTGCTGAACAAAATGCTGCTGGTTTAGCAGCTGGACTCGCCACAACTGGCAAAATTCCATTTGTAAGCACTTACGCGGTCTTTGGTTCATTAAGAATGGCAGAGCAAATTCGACAGGAGATTTGCTATCCTAACCTAAATGTAAAAATTGCCTGTTCTCATGGTGGATTAACTCCTGCAAATGATGGTGCAAGTCATCAAAGTATTGAGGATATGGGTGTCTTAAGAACGATTCCAAATATGACAGTCATTATGGGCGCAGATTATTATTCTACTAGAAAATTAGTAGAACAAGCAGCAGAACTGTACGGGCCAGTTTATTTACGATTTACAAGAGATGCTGTTCCTGTCATCTATGAAGAAAATGAAGAATTCATTATTGGAAAAGCAAAAAAGGTTAAGGATGGAAGCGATCTAGCCATCATTGCAAATGGAGACACTGTCTATTTAGCATTAGAAGCAGCAAAGGAATTAGAAAAAGAAGGCATATCCGTAAAGCTATTAGATATGCATACAATAAAACCACTGGATCGTGATGCAGTAGTCGACTGTTTAAATATTGGTAAGATTATTACAGTTGAAGATCATAATATTTTAAATGGCCTTGGCAGTGCAGTATGTGAAGTTGTTGCTGAAGAAGGAAAAGGAATAGTTAGACGAATTGGAGTTCAAGATCAGTTCGGACAATCTGCACCTTACGAAAAACTAATGGAGCTTAACGGAATTACGGTTAATGACATTGTTAGAACAGCAAAGGAAATGCTTAATTCGTAATCCTAAGCAAATTTTGTATAAAAATAGTCAAATGGGAGAGATTGATAATGTTTGAATTGAAAAATAGAGTAGCGATTGTTACTGGTAGCGGTTCCGAAAAGGGGATTGGCCGTACGATTGCGCTAACACTTGCTAAGCAGGGAGCAGCTGTGGTAATTGCAGATATTAATTATGCTGGTGTACAAGATACAGTAAATGCCATTACAGAGGCTGGTGGAAAAGCCCTTGGTGTTGAGCTAAATGTTACAAGTAAAGAATCTTGTGATGCAATGGTCGAGAAAACGTTACAAACGTTTGGCAGAATCGATATATTGGTCAATAATGCAGGGATTTCTCAGAAAGTAACAGTTCAAGATATGACCTTAGAAGACATTACAAGAATATTTAGTGTAAATATGTTTGGTTTATTCTTGTGTACTCAATCAGTCTTAGAAACAATGAAAAAACAAAAGTTTGGTAGAATCATTAGTCTATCCTCTGTGTCTGCAAAAAGAGGAGGGGGCGTATTCGGAGGTCCTCACTATTCAGCTTCAAAGGCCGCGGTTTTAGGCTTCTCGAAGAACCTAGCTCGTGAAGTAGCACTTGATGGTATTACCGTAAACTGTGTCGCGCCAGGGCTTGTTAATACTGAAATTTGGAAATCCTTGCCTGAAGAAGATGCTAAATCAGTCATTGCAGGCATTCCAATGGGTAGACCTGGTGAAACAAGTGAAGTGGCGGCGACAATTGCTTTCTTAGCATCTGAAGAAGCTTCTTACATTACTGGTGAAGATATCGATATTAACGGCGGCTCACATATGGATTAATGGATAAACATTTATGATATTCTTACATTACAGGCATCCCACACTGGCATGCCTGTATTCCTGTATAAAGGAAAAGTGTTAATTGGATAAAGGGAGCTATTTATAAGGTTGTTGCCCATTAAAAAGTAACAGTATATAATTAATCAAGGATAAATTATAAAAAATATGATTCAAAAAATATGGAGAGAAGTGGTTATTATCAGTTTTAATCCTGTATCAAGTAAAAAATTATATATTCAAATTTATAATCAAATTCTTTCTGAAATTCAATCAGGAACATTTAAAATAGGTGACAAACTCCCGGCAGAAAGAGAGCTGTGTGAGCAATTCGGTGTAAGCCGTGCTCCCGTTAGACAGGCGCTCAGTGCATTAGAGCTAAACGGTCTTATTTATTCACGTCAAGGTGAGGGAGTGTATGTCAAAAATAATCAAATCGCTTCAGAGAACTCTCAATCAGGGATTTTACTTGAAACCGTGTCTCCAGAAGATATTGTGGAAGCAAGAATGACGATTGAGCCGCTTATTTGTAGATATGCTGCTTTAAGAGCTACAGATGAGGATATTCAAGAATTACGCTCTACAATTGAAAAAATGGAAGAAGAGACAAAAGCAGGCTTCTATGTTCCAGAAACAGATGAGGCACTACATAATGGGATCGCTAAGGCCTCTCATAATGACTTATATATCAGTATCATGGCTGCTATTTCGGCAACGATGAAGCAACAAGAAATGTGGAAATTTTTACGGGATCGAACAGTTACCCGTCCTGATTATCGTGATCGTAATTTTGCAGAGCACAAATTACTTATCAAAGCGATAGAGGAACATGATGAAAAAGAAGCAGAACGAATCATGGCAGATCATATGCAAAACTTATACGATCGTTATTGGAAAGATTAAAAAAATTCCCAACAAGGGGATTTTTTTTTGCTTTTCACCTACTGTTAAAACCTGATGGAAGCTAGTAAACTTAGCTGCGCATTAGGTTTTTTATTTTTACCAATAGTTTTTATAATCTTGTTGACAAACCAACACAAGTAAAAGTATATTAAATATATAAGGTACCTTAGTAGACAAGTAGTTAAGTTTACAACAAAGAGAGTTACAGTTATCTGATGTTAATAAGGGGGTAGAAGATGAGAGCGGCAGTAATCGATAAGCCATATTCAGTCGTTTTAGAAGAAGTTGATATTCCAGAGTTACAACATCCTAATCAAGTCAAAATTCAAGTTATTGTAACTGGCATATGTGGATCCGAAATTCATGCTTACCATGGAACCCATCCCTTTCGAATTCCACCGGTCATTTCAGGACATGAATTAGCAGGAGTCGTCGTTGAAATTGGTCAAGAAGTAAAAATGGTTTCAGTTGGGGATCGAGTGACTGTTGAGCCCCATTATGGATGTGGGGTTTGTAAATCATGTCAGTCAGGAAACTATAATATTTGCCAACGAAAAAAGGTTCTTGGTACTCAGGAATGGATTGGCTCATTTGGAGAATTTATTGTCGTACCAGAAAAAACGATCGTAAAACTTCCTGACAATGTAACCTTCGAACAAGGTGCACTGATTGAACCACTAGCAGTGGGTGTCCATGCTGTGAGAAAAGCAGGGGTCGGCCTGGGGAAAAAGTGGCGATACTTGGAGCAGGTCCGATTGGATTAGGACTGTTGTTAGCTGCTAAAAGCTCTGGGGCAACACAAGTATTTATTACAGACGCTGTCGAGTATAACTTGGAAATTGCTAGTAAGCTTGGAGCCACCAAACTAATTAATACAAATCATAATGATGTTGTTGAAACAATATTAGATCTAACCGATGGAGAAGGGGTCGACACAGTATTTATTGCCGTCGGAATTCAATCTGTTTTAAATGATTCTTTAAAAATTGTAAGAAGAGGTGGAAAGGTTTCAGAAGTTGCACTTTTTGGAAAGAAGCCGGAAATCGACTTATCTTACATACAAAATAAAGAAGTCAAATTATTGGGTTCAAATATGTATGTTCGGCAAGATTTCGAAATTGCTGCAGAGGCAATCGCAAACGGTCTTTTTGATACGTCAATGCTTATTTCAAAGGTTGTGCCGATTGAAGAGGTCAAGAGCGCAATGAAAGTAGTTGACGAAAAAACAGAACAGGTTATTAAAGTACTTTTGAAATTTTAATATAATTAGTACCGTAAAATTTGCTATGATAAAATAGTCTTTATTTTTTAGCTTTTTGGATCAATGATATGAAGTTTTAATAGAATAAATGTGATCGGTAGATTTAGATTATCGATATTTTGACGAATAGTAGTTTTTATATGAATAAATGTAAGCACTTGCAAAATTACGTACGGTGCAAATGATGTAATGTTGGCTGTTCCTATAACTGGTTTACCTAGTTTTAATTGTTCAAAAATGGAATCTGGAAGTTAAAAGAAAACCTAAGGAGGAATTATATTGGATCTACTTCAATTAGAGCGTATAACGACAAAAAAAGTCACGTTAAGGTTAATTCCGTTTTTATTTCTTTGTTTTACAATTTCGATTCTTGATCGGGTAAACATCGGTTTTGCCGCATTGCAAATGAATGAAGACTTAGGTTTTTCAAATGCGGTATTCGGATTTGAAGCCGGAATCTTTTTCTTAGGGTATTTTCTTTTAGAGGTACCTGGAAGCGCTATTATGACAAAGATTGGTGCCCGAAAATGGATTAGTAGAATCATGGTAACTTGGGCAATTATTGCGGTATTAATGGCTTTTGTTCAAACACCGTGGCAATTTTATACGGCACGTTTCCTTTTAGGGGTTGCTGAAGCGAGTTTTTATCCATGTATGGTTTTCTATTTAAGTGGCTTTTATCAATCAAAGCATCATGCAAAAGCAATCGCTGGTTTTATGGTTGCGATTCCAGGTGCAAATGCATTAGGTGCTCCGCTCTCAACATTCTTGCTTGGTGTAGACTGGATGGGCTTAGCTGGATGGCAATGGCTGTTTATTTTGGAAGCGATTCCAGCAGCGATTCTAGGAGTAATTTGTTTTTTCTACCTTGATGATAAAATTGAAGATGTAAAATGGTTAAATAAAGATGAGAAAAAATGGTTAATTGACGTTACAACAAAAGAGAAACTTGAGAAACAAGCAGTAAAACACTACTCATTCTGGCAAGCTTTGAAAGACCGCGATGTATTAATACTATCATTAGGATATTTCTGCTGGATGATTGGTTATTATGGAATCGTAATGTTTTTACCGACGATTTCAAAAGGTTTATCCGAGACAACGGGACTTAGTACCCAATCGATGGGCTGGGTTTTAGGGTTAATGTATGTTTTTGCGATGGCATCTATGATTCTAGTAGGAAACCACTCTGACAAGAAGAACGAAAGACGTCTGCATGTAGCGGCATGTTTAACGACTAGTGCGATTGCTATGATTGTTAGTAGCTATGTTTCAGATACGAGTATTGTTCTTTCATTCGTGTTTTTAACTATTGCACTTTGTGGAGCATTTGGTGCTTATTCTCCATTCTGGTCAATTCCACCATCGTTTCTAACTGAAGCAGCGGCGGCTGGAGCGATTGCACTTATTAATAGTATCGGGAACCTTGGTGGATTCTTCGGACCATACATTGTCGGTTATATCAAAGATACAACAGGTTCTTTTAATACTAGTATGATTTTCTTAGGTGTAAGTATGATTTTAAGCTCGTCGATTGTCGTGCTATTAGTAAAACAATCAGGAAAAGCAATCAATAAAAATACTGTAAATAAGCTAGAAAAATCAAGTTAAAAAGAATGAATAGGGAGTATCCGGCACTAAGTCTTAATTGATTGCCGGATATTTCTTTCTTAAAAATATCTAAAATTCCTTAAGGGGTGTTTGAAATGATCAGAATAGGGGTCCTTACAAGTGGTGGCGATGCCCCAGGAATGAATGCTGCTGTCCGAGCGGTCGTAAAAGCTGCAAATTACTATAATATTGAAGTAATGGGAATTCGGTGTGGGTTTCAAGGTTTAATTGATGAGAAAATAATTAAATTGTCCGCTAACGATGTTGATGATATTGCAGATAAGGGTGGAACCGTTTTAAAAACCTCACGCAGCCTGAAATTTATGGAGATTTCGGGCAGAGAAAAAGCGTTAAGGACTCTGAGAAAGTTCGGAATCGATGCATTGGTTGTAATCGGTGGAGAAGGCTCTTTTAAAGGGGCTTTGAAATTGCATGAATTAGGCATTAACGTTATAGGAATTCCAGGCACAATTGATAATGATTTATCCTATACAGATTATGCAATAGGCTTTGATACAACGTTAAATACGGTTTTGGAGTGTATTGGAAGAATAAAGGACACTGATTTTTCACATGACAAAACAACCATTGTTGAAGTAATGGGACGATATTGTGGTGACTTAGCACTTTATTCTGCATTAGCTGGTGGAGGGGAAATCGTATCAACTCCAGAAAAAAAGCTAGATTACGAGACGATTTGTTCAGAATTAAGTTTAAGAATCAACAGTGGGAAAAATGATAATCTCGTCATTATTACTGAAAGAATGTATGATTTGGAAGCTTTACAGCATTACATTGAAGATAAATTAGGGATTAGTGTTAGAACTTCCGTTTTAGGTTTTATTCAACGGGGAGGACAACCATCTGCATTTGATCGAGTATTAGCAAGCAAATTGGGCGTAGCAGCAGTTAAATTACTAATCGAAGGTCAGTCTGGAAAAGCAGTTGGAATTAAGGATAATCAGGTAATGGACATTGAGTTGATAAATGTGAATGCTAAAATTATTGATAAACAAGATCAATATCGTTTATTAGAGACACTACTCAATTAAAATCAATTTCATTTGGACGGAGTGAATAAGGATGGCAGAGAAATTACACGTTAAACAGGGGACTATTATTTGTCAAATTTGCGGGAAGATGATTGAAGCGGTAGAGAGTCAAGGAGGGGTTAAAACGTGGTATGGGAAATGTACGGAGGATTGTTCAAGCTTAAGAGAAAATGCTTAATGTAAAAAAGTATTGAATGAAATACGCAAAACAGACATACTACGATCGATACCTACTGTGAATTGGTCACAGGATAAATGATAGATACAGGGTTATCATACGTTATACAGGAACTAGGAAGCATGAGAACCGTCTCGTGCTTCCTTATTTATTTTCCCATATACCACTTTTGAACAAATCAGGTTTTGAGTAATCCTTATTTTTACTATGTGATTTTTTGTATTGATCGTTGACTGTTATTAGTTTTTCTACAGCAAATTCAAATTCTTGCTGGGATATTTGTTTGTTAACAAGGGATAAACATAATAAGGAAAGTGCGATTGGCATCATATCTAGTTCAACATTTACATTTACATCTACATCTGAATTTCCGCTATGATCGACTGAAGAAGAGGTGTTCGTCTTTACTTCGTTATAAGTATTGCCTCTTGTTTTCATCATCAAATTATCAAAGTATTGCATGGAACGATTCCCGTCCGGATTATTCATTATAATGGCCCCATTTCATTCTTTAGGTAAGAAGGGGGGTGGCCCCCCAGTAAATCCAAAATCGATCAACTTACTTACGTTTTTGTTGTAGTTTTTGGGATTGATCTTGATCCTGATCTTGGTCAGCTTCAGCATCAGATTCTGAACGGGAACGAACTTTTGCTTTAGAGTCAGAATTCACTTTAACATCGACATAAATATCTGCATTTCCACTTTTGAAAACTTTTGCAACAGCAGTGTTTTTATTTTTTGATTTGTTTTCAGTATCTACTTCTGAATCGAAATCATTGTCGAGATCAAAATCTGCATGTAATTTTGAATCATTTTCAGCTTTTGACTTTGAATCATTTTCAGCTTTTGCCTTGTTAAAATTTTTGCCGCTGTTACGGCTGTTATTAGAGAACCATGGATTGCTCATTTACTATCCCCCCTTTTCACTTAGCTAACAATAATATATTCACCCTTAATTAAACTGTATGGACAAACTAATCAGTCCAAGTGCGGAATTTAGAGAATGGGAGGGTTTTCTAGTTGTCTTTTACATTGATAAGAATCGAAGTTTATCCTTTCTTTACTCGATAAACTGGTGAGCCTTTGTAAACAAGAGTCCATGTATAAGTAGGCCCATAATGATCGCTGTAATAGCCGCAGAAGCGGTGAAGGAGTACATAATCAGTATTTGGTAACGTACTGCTTCGATAGGATCGGCTCCAGCAACGATCATGCCGGTCATCATTCCCGGAAGCTGAACCAATCCGACTGTTTTCATCCCATCGATGGTTGGAAGCATTGAAGCTTTAACGGTATTACGCATAACCGATGAAATTGCTTGCTTCGAGGTTGCACCCAAACCTAAATAAACTTTGATTTCTTCTCTTCTTGTGTCTAGTTCTGCTTTCAATCGGTTGAGAAACAAGCCAGACACGACCATTCCATTTCCAATAATCATTCCACTAATTGGAATCACATAGCGTGGCGTTGGTTCAATTACTTTTAATGAAAGGAGTAGTCCAATGGTTAAAATTTCTGTTACTGTAATGGCTATCGCAATTCGTCGTCCAATTCTCGGAAGGTCTTTCCCTTTTTTCGAGCATTTAACGTTGCAACAGTAATCATCACAGTAATCATGATAGCAATGAACGCCCAAGATTTTAGTTCAAAAAGGGTTTGGAGGACATAACCGACAGCTATTAATTGAATTGCAGCTCGAACCGTTCCGATTAGGATATCTTTTTCAAGCCCAATTTTTTGCCAGGAGGACAGTAGAATTGCAAATGCTACAAAAACTAGAGTTAGAAATAGGGAGAGAGTACTCATTCGGTTGTAGCCTCCTTCACGAAAGTAGAGGATATGAAATCTTTTGTGAGTTCATGTTTAGGATGGTCAAAAAGATCATCTGTGTGACCTTGTTCAATGATGTTTCCTCCAGCTAGTACCCAAGTATACTGACCAACTTTTTTCGCTTGTTTTATATTATGAGTGACCCATAGAATTGATTTACCTGAACGATGCAAACTTTGGATGAGTTCTTCTATCTCTTCGGCACTATGGGGATCAAGTGACGCGGTTACTTCATCTAATAGAAGAATTTCAGGTTGATTGGCAAGCGTCCGTGCTAAAGATACTCTTTGCTTTTGACCGCCGGAAAGTGAGCGTGCATCTTGTTCCTTCATTGATTTTGGGAGGGCTACTTGCTCCAACAGTTTGTCGATCTCTTGTTCATTAAGTGATTCCTTAAAAAGACTAGGACCAATCATAATATTGTCGCGAACCGAACCAGAAAGCATCGTTGGCAATTGAAAAACTATACCAATTTTACGGCGCAGTTTTAACACATCTATTTCATTATATGGTGTCCCTTTGAACCGCAACTGACCAGAATCTGGCTCGTTCATTCGATTAATCAAAGATAGTAAGGTACTCTTGCCAGAACCAGAAGGACCGATTATTGTAATAAGCTCCTTTTCAAGTACCTCCGCTGAAATCTTATTTAAAATCGGCATCTCAGAATTATCCAATTTCACAATCTCTTCAATTGAAATAACACTATCCATATAATTCCATCCATTCTTTGTGAGTTTTTTGGTAGCTTGTCTGATATATGTATGGTATAAAGAGTAATAAAGTGGTTTGAATTCGATTTCAATTTCCTCAATATTTTTATTCTTTCCTACATATTTTTCCTGAATTCGAGTTTTATCCGAGTCAAACTATAATTAAAAGTCGAACTATATATAAACTAATCCTAAGGTAAGGGGGGACAGAAATGAGCTTAACATCAAAGAAATATAATTTTCATCAAAGAATTCGTCGTCAATTTAAATTGAATTTTATCAAGCTTTTTCGTTCACCTGGTGGTGCCAAAAAAGTATCAAGAGGATTTGCAATTGGATTTGGATTGGAAATGATTGTGCTATCCTCTGCTTCACTTGTATATGTCCTGTTTGTCCCCCTGGTTCCGGATTGCTAAAGGCTCGTTGCCAGCAGCCGTGATTGGAAATGTTATTGGCAAGCTAACCTTTCTTCCAGTATTGTTAATGCCGTTTGCAAAAAAAATAGGAAAATTAATTTATCCTATCAAGGTCCATATTGGACATACTCCATTTTCTTTTTCTAGTATCCTCCACGGGAATTTCAGAGGGCTTATTCATGTCCTATACGGAGGCATCCACGTGTTAATCGGCATGACCGTTTTTGGGTTGATACTAGGAGGTATTTCATATTTTATCATTCATTACTTATATGAAAAGGAAAAAGCACGCCGCCTGACAAAAAAGCATGGAGCTCATCCTATTGCTTCAATTGGCTAATAAAGGGGATCAATTGCTGATATGGAAAAGACTGGGATAAAATTCGAAACAATTGATGAATACATCATTCAATTTCCTCCAAATGTTCAAGAAATTCTCGAAACTTTAAGGAATGTAATAAAAGAGTCTGCACCAGATGCAAAGGAAAAGATTAGTTACCAAATGCCAACCTTTGATTTTCATGGGAATTTGGTCCATTTTGCCGCCTATAAAAAACATATAGGCTTTTATCCTGCACCGAGTGGTATCACTGCATTTAAGGAAAAGTTATTAGGATATAAAGGAGCGAAAGGATCGGTTCAATTCCCTTTAGAGAAACCGATGCCTTATGAATTAATAGCTGAAATTGTCAAATTTAGAATGGAAGAAAATATAAGGCGTGCTGAGGAAAAAAAGACGAAAAAAAAGTAAATGAAAAAATGGTTACAATCGTTCAAAACCATCCTTCACTTGTCAGAAAAAGGATGGTTTTTTTCTATTCATTCATTATTCCGCAAATTTTTATCTTTATTTTGCGTTAAATTGTGAACATTCTACAAAAAATGTCGCAATCTGTAGCATTTGAAATATAATTGTAATCTATTTATAACCTTGCTGATAAAATTCCATGTTATACTTCAAATTATGAATCGAACATGTAAAGGTTTTCAGATAAAATCGTTAAGATGATTTGAAATGCATCTTAGATACATAGGTGTTTTTTAGATTGCATGATTTACAGAACGATAGAGAAAGCAGGGGCAAAATGGTTAAAAAGCAACTGATTGTACTTAACACAACTGTAATGCTAGGATTAGGAAGTGTATTTGCTCTACCTACAGCAAAGGCTGATACAATTTCCAGCCAGCGAGCAACTATTCAAACTCAAATTCAACAGGCAAACCAAGAAATATATCAGGTTCAAGATGAACTTTCAAAATTAAACGAACAACTTAAGCGTGCAGAACAAGCCGTTATCGATAATCAAAACATGATCTCTAAAACGGAGAGCGATATTGCTACTACAAATCAAGAGATTAAAAACATGGAAGAAGAGATTGCTAGTTTAAAAGCAGCAATCGAGAAACGTAATCAGATTTTGAAAGAACGTGCCCGTTCTTACCAAGAGACTGGTGGAACCACTCAATATTTTGATGTGTTACTTGGTTCATCTAGTTTTGGTGATTTTGTAGAACGCGTTGGTGCCGTTGCAACCATCATGAATGCTGACAAGGATTTAATGGAAAAGCATGAGGCTGATGTGAAAAAAGTCGAAGAAAAACAGACTTCTATGGAAACGAAACTGGCAGAATTAAATAATATGAAAACTGAGTTAGAAGGAATGCAGGCACAAATTCTTGAGCAAAAGGCGCAAAATGACGCGTTACGTGAAGAGCTTAAGCAGAAAGAAGCAGCAGGACTATCAGCTAAAGCAAATTTACAGCAGCAGGATTCTAATCTTGCATCACAACAGGCTCCAATTGTAACAAATCAAGCAACTCAAGCAACAAGTAGTTCTTTTAATATTGTTCCAAGTGGTCCAGTCGTTGCTCCTTCTGCATCAGCTAGCGAAAAAATTGCCGTTGTTACCACAGTTGGTAATCGTTATATTGGAAATTCTGTCTATGTTTTCGGTGGCGGAAGAACAGCCTCCGATGTAGCAAATGGCCGTTTTGATTGCTCTGGTTTTGTTCACTGGGCATTCTCACAAGCTGGAATTAGTATCGGCTCTAGTACTGATTCTCTAAAAAATAGCGGACGTCGTGTATCAACTAGCGAAATGCGCCCTGGTGATTTAGTATTCTTTAACACTTATAAGACAGATGGCCACGTTGGGATCTATTTAGGCGGCGGTAAATTTATCGGTTCCCAAAGCTCAACCGGTGTTGCGGTTGCTAATATGTCAAGTGGTTATTGGGCAAGTACCTTTAACGGTCGTGTTGTCCGCATTATTGAATAATATAAAAAACTTAAAGCCCGTTTCCATTCTATTAAATGGAAATGGGCTTTTTTAGTTCAAAAGTTACCTACTAGACATTATTTGACAAGAGTGATTGTATAAAATATCCATAATTTCCGAATCATATGATAAGAATAACAAAATGGGAGAAAAAATGACTAAACCGTTAATGACTTCAACAAACACCTATATTAATGAATGGCAGCAAGCCCTGCAAACAGAAATAAACCATTTAAAGCAATTTGGAGGAAATCGAATTATTGTTACAAATGGTCGACTGTTATCAAGTCAAGATACGTTTCAATATTATTTTGATACAAATGTTCCAGTTCAAATCCCGCTTGGTTCCACAATCAAGTTAGAGTGGGGCGGAGTGAAAAATAGTGGTCGTATCCTCTCCGCTGAGGGAAAGGGCATCATCCTTGCTGTAGATAAATCGCTTGGTGATTTAATCACAGAGGCATATTTGCTCCATGATCCATGGGAGCTCCTCGAACAACTCATCCAAAGGCTGGATGAACTGAAAAAAATAAGAAAAAGCGCCAGATGGTCAAGAAATTAATGAATCCTTCTATGGAAGCGAAACATCCAACTGAAAAAATCAAAAGCAATGTTCATGAGCTAATGCTACGTTCAAAATATAATCCAGCAACCTTCGTGTGGGGACCTCCAGGTACAGGAAAAACATACACACTCGCTCGAGTTGTCGCAAATAAATACTTTCAAAAAAAGCGCATCCTAATTTTAGCCCATAGCAATCAGGCGGTTGACGTCCTACTCAGTGAAATTACTTCTTTTATTAAAAAGAAAGATCGATTTCACCTCGGTGATGTCCTTCGTTATGGCGGGCAATCAGGCGAAGCGCTGACTGATCATAATGAGATAACCACGAGCCAACTAATTGAGAAACAGGATCCGATGCTTGCTTTGGATAGAGAAAGGTTAATTGAAGAAAGACGAGGCCTGAAGTACGATTTAGCACGATCATTTAGTTTACGAGATTCCAATGCACTGCTGGAGTTGGAAACAAAGATTGCGAGAATCCTTGAAAAAGTACGCCAGCGAGAAGTGCAGTTTTTGAAAGAAGCTTTTATTATTGGTACGACTTTGGCAAAAGCAGCAAGTGATTCCGCGATATATGAAAAGGAATATGACCTTGTCATCCTTGATGAAGCAAGTCAAGCATATGTACCCCAAATTGCATTTGCGGCAGCATTGGCGAAAAGGGTAATTGTTTGTGGAGATTTCAAACAGTTACCTCCGATTGCATCAAGCCGCGACCCTCTAGTAACTAAATGGATGAAGGAGGATGTATTCCACAGAGCTGGTGTAGTCGCCTCATTAAATGAAGAAATGCTTCACCCACATTTATTCTTATTAAAGGAACAGCGGAGGATGCATCCTGATATTTCATCATTTACAAATCAATATATTTACCATTCCCTTGTAGGTGATCATGAAAGTGTAAAAAAAAGTAGAAATAAGATCGTTAAACAAGCTCCATTTCCAGATCAAGCAGCAGTGCTAGTGGATACGAGCTATACAGGCCTACACTGTGTTAGCGACCGAGCTACAAATTCAAGGTTTAATTTGTGGCAGTTGTTAATATCTTTTCAATTAATCCATGAATCATATGTTGGAGGTGCAAAATCGATTGGCTATGTCACACCTTTTAGGGCACAGGCTACTTTAATGGATCTTTTACTTTCTGAACTATATGAATCAGAATGTATTGAAGCCGATATTATTGCAGCTACCGTCCACCGATTTCAAGGAAGTGAACGTGACGTGATGATTTTTGATACAGTAGAAAGTCCTCCACAGAATCGTGTAGGTATGTTGTTAACGGGGAAAGATAGTGAACGTTTAATTAACGTTGCGATTACGAGAACAAAGGGAAAGTTTCTACATGTAAGTAATTACGATTATATATCACGGAATGTTTTTCGAGGAAAGACCCTCCGTCAGCTTGTTGAGCATCAAGTGAGAAACGAACAACGGATTACAACCAAAAGTATAGGTTCGTGGATTTTGAATCAGCACGAGAGGTTGAGATGGCTCCATGCCCGAAAACTCGCACCTGGCCTTTCATGATCTTGAACGGGTACGAGCTTCTGTCGTTATTTCATTGCCTGAGGGAACATCTCTTTCTGAAGAGTGGAAGGAGAAGCTATTTCATCGGCGGGTACAGGTAAGGTTAACGGTCATTTCAGGTGACGATTGGAGTGTGCTTCGAGCAAATGACCAGCGAGAAGGGAGCTTTCCATTCCCATTTGTGATGATTGATGATAAGGTTATTTGGCTCGGGCTTCCGTTTGAAGGAGCAAGAGGTGTCGAGCCGCCATATGTTGCAGTACGGCTTGTTTCAGAAAAGATTTGTGAGTATATTTTGGGGCAGATTATGTATTAAAAAGGCTATCTAAAAAAACGTAGTTGATTTTTGAGAATCTGTTGATTGGAGCACCTGTAGCGGAAATCAACAGACATGTAAAAAAAACCATCAAAAAAGCGCCAATATTTGAAAATCAGGCGCTTTTTACAAAAATTATTTATATGGTTTACAAACACCTAAGACTCAAGCAGGGGAATTCTGCTTTTATAGCGGTCAATTAATAGTCGATTATGTTCTTCAGCCCCATCAGCATTACCACTTTTAAATACTGGAGGGTGAAAGTTGTTTTTTACCATCATGTTAATCGCATCTACCATGATTCCATTCACTATGGCAATACCAACAACTGTGGAACCCGATCCAAATGGAACATCTATGTTAGGAACCGTCATCAGGGCATCACCAACATTAATATGATTATCGATCACTACATTCACCACTTGAGCAAGGAATTTCTCATCTTTATGGCGGGAGGAAACGCTACTTGCATAAACGAGGGAGGTAATCCCTATGACAAAAGCCCCTTTAGCACGTGCATATTCGGCTACGTCAATAGGTACGGGATTCCGCCCTGAGGTAGAGGCGACAATAACGACATCCCGGTGTTCAATCCGTACTTCTTCAATATATTGTGAAGCGAGATTGTTCGTTTTTTCAAGCTGTGAAGATCGAACAGCACCTTTATGCAGCATTAAATCATCTATTAGTATAGGATTAATTGGCGCAAGTCCTCCTGCCCGGTAAAATAGTTCTTCCCCAAGTAAATGGGAATGTCCACAGCCAAAAACATGGACAATTCCATCTTGTTCAATACATTTTGCAACAGCTAGTGCTGCTGTTTTGATGTTTTCTTTTTCATTTTTTTCGATGGTGTGTAATAATTCATGGAGTTTATGAAAATATACATCAAACAAGGGAATACCTCCATATAAAGTTATCGTTTCATCTGAATCATAAATTTGTAACGGTCAGCTCGATAGATTGATTTTACAAGCTCAACTGGGGTTCCGTCAGAAAGAAAGGTATTTCTCTGAATGAGCATCACTGGCGCCCCTTTTTTGATCTGAAGGTTATTTGCTTCAAGTTCACTTGCGATGGAGGACTCAATTACCTGTGTAGCATAATCAATTCTTAAATTCAAATGATTCTCAATGTAGGCATACAGTGATTGATTTACGATTTGTTCTGTCAGTCCTTTAATCAGGTTTGCTGAAATATAATTCGTTTCTAGTGCCATTGGAACGCCATCAGCTAAGCGGATTCGTTTCATTTCATAGACAGGGCCATATTCTTGAATCGAAAGTTGTTTTGCAATCACACTTGTGGCAGGAATAATTTCAAAATGAACTAATTTACTTCCTGGCTCCAAACCCCTTGCTTTCATATCTTCAGTGAAGCTTGTTAAGCCTTGTAGAGTTTGTTCTATTTTTCGTTCAGATACGAAGGTTCCTTTTCCCTGTAAACGATGCAAATAACCCTCATTTACAAGCTTTGTAAAGGCTTGTCTAACCGTCATTCTACTAATTTGATATTTTTCTGCATATTCTCTTTCAGCAGGTAGAGCATCACCAGGGTGCAATTCACCTTTTTCGATTAAGTCTTTAATATGTTCTTCAAGCTGATAATAAAGTGGGATGGGGGAATTTTTATCTATCATTCTCCTCTTGCTTCACCTTTCTAGAAAAGATTCGATTAAGGCAGATAGTCTAGGAAGCGTCTCAATTAATTTGGAGACTTAATAACAATGAACCTTTAAACCAGCAACTGCCGCTTCATCTGCAATCATTGTAACATATGGATGGTTTTTCAAGACAGAAGCAGGAAAACTTTCATTAATGCCCTGGGTTAATAGCTGAGTTATAGCATCTCTTTTATTTTCTCCGGATACTAGCAGGAGGATTTCCTTGCTCTTCATAATGGTAGAAATCCCCATTGTGATTGCTTTCTTAGGAACATCTTCAAGCTTTTTAAAATATCTTGCATTAGCTTGAATGGTAGATTCAGTTAAGTTGACAATATGCGTTTTTGATGAAAACGGGGTGCTTGGTTCATTAAAGCCGATATGACCATTGCTGCCTATTCCTAAAATTTGGAGGTCAATTCCTCCTAGCTCCGCAATTAAATCTTCAAAGGTGTTGCATTCCTCATGGACATTCTTTATATCGCCCCTTGGAATGTGGGTATTGACTTGTTTAATATTGATATGATTGAACAGTTGCGTGTTCATGAAATAGCGGTAACTATTTTTGTTTTCTGCTGCAATCCCTATATACTCATCAAGATTAAAGGTTGTGACCTGGTGATAGGATGTACCATTCTTTTTATGATCGATAATTAAATTCTGATAAGTGCCAATCGGTGTTCCACCAGTTGCTAGTCCAAGTTTGATCCGTGGGTTAGCGCAAACTTTTTCTATAATATATTCAGCGGCCTTTTGACTCATTTGTTTATAGTCTTTAACTTGTATGATTTTCATATTAAAATTCCTCCTTTTTGTATGAAAGTACGCCTCTACAAAATGTCATGACCACCTCAAGGTGTTCATCCAAAATGACAATATCAGCATCCTTCCCAACGGCAATACTTCCTTTACGATCAAATACTTTTAGTTCTTTGGCAGGATTCGTTGAAGCCATTTCGATCGCTTCTTGTAAAGAACAGCCTGTAAAGTACACTATATTTTTTACCGCCTGACCTAATTTAAGGATACTGCCGGCAAGAGTTCCATTTTCAAGTGTTGCTTTCCCATCCTTAACATGGACCGTCTGACCCCCTAAATCATATTGTCCATTTTTAAGACATTTTGCGCGCATGGCATCTGTAATTAACACTAATCCTTTACTGCCTTTTTGTTTATAAGCTAGTTTGACCATTTCAGGACGTAGATGAACTCCGTCGACAATGAGCTCGCATTTTAACTCATCGAGAAGCAATGCAGCACCAGCTGTACCAGGTTCCCGGTGATGTAGCCCACGCATTTGATTAAAGAGGTGAGTTACATGAGACGCACCGACATGAATAGCATTTTGAACTTCTTCATATGATGCATTAGTATGACCGATCGACGCGATAATTTCTCTTTTCTTTAAATAAGCTATTAATTCAAGACAGTTTGGCAGTTCGGGAGCTAATGTTACTAGCTTTATTTGATGATTAGCCTGCTTTTCCCACTCCTTAAAAAGGGAAAGGTCAGGATCGATAATATGCTCTAATGGTTGAGCGCCAGCCATTGCAGTGTTTACAAATGGTCCTTCAAGGTGGATCCCAAGTATTTCAGCACAGCCCTGTGCAGGCTGCTTTCCTATATAGTTCCCAACTGTTTTTAAGGCCTGCTCTATTTTTTCAGAAGACTGTGTCATGGTTGTAGCTAAAAAGCTTGTTGTTCCCTCCATTGGAAGGGAGGTAACCATTGTATCGAGTGCTTCGCTTGTACCATCCATCGTATCTGCTCCGTTAACCCCATGGATATGAACATCAATTAGGCCGGGAATTGCTTGATAAACTGAAGGGAAATCGATGATAAGGAAGTCCATCGTATTTTCTGGAATCAGTGATTCAACAGAACCGAGCTCAAGTATTTTTTTATTCTTTATTTTGATATAACCATCTTCGATTATTTTTCCTTCTGAATAAACACGGATACCCTTAAGTAAAATAAAATTATCTTTTGGAATCATTTGGATTACTTCCTTTCAGGTTATACAACAATATTAGCATCACCAACTTCTAGTTGTCTATACCAATTTTACGCTTTAAAAAATTTCAATATTATAATATAGTTGTAAACCGTTGTTATAACGACATTAATTTTTGAGAAGAACTTTTCTTTATAAAAAGGCTGTGTTAAGGAACGGTGTTGATTTTTAAGCACTCTGTTGATTGGAGTGGAGGGTGCGAGACTCCTGCGGGAGAAGGTGTCTTGGGAGACCCCACAGGCGTAAAACGCCGAGGAGGCTCCCGGACTCCCCGCGGAAAGGGAGCACCTGGAACGGAAATCAACAGACAAATTTAACACAGCCAAAAAAAATAAAATTGGTATAGACATCTATATTATGTGATGCTATAGTTGGACTATGAAAAGCGCTTTCAACTAGATTTGATCATCGAAAAGGAGAGAATGAATATGTTAAGCTTTTTACAAAGAATCGGAAAAGCCTTAATGCTTCCAATCGCAGTGTTGCCTGCAGCGGGGTTATTACTTCGTTTTGGACAGCCTGATTTATTGGATATACCGTTTATTGCAAGTGCTGGTAATGCTGTTTTTGCAAATCTTGCCTTGATTTTTGCGATTGGGGTTGCGATGGGGTTTG
This sequence comes from Bacillus sp. T3, assembly GCF_033449965.1. NCBI lineage: Bacteria > Bacillati > Bacillota > Bacilli > Caryophanales > Bacillaceae > Bacillus > Bacillus sp. T3. Next base: position 3,181,921 of record NZ_CP137761.1, on the reverse strand, counting down.
CAAAAGATAACAATGGCGCAGCTGCATTATCGGGTGCAATTGGCTACTTAGTATTAACAGAAGGAACGAAAGCGTTAAACGATGACATAAATATGGGTGTTTTAGGTGGAATCATTGCAGGTATTATCGCAGGATTACTTTACAATCGCTATCATGATAAAAAACTCCCAGAGTGGTTGGGCTTCTTTAGTGGAAGACGCTTCGTCCCAATTGTAACTTCGGTCACCATGGTTTTGTTAGCTGCAATCGCTGGCTTTGTTTGGCCGCCAATCCAAGACGGTATAAACGGGGTAGGAAATTGGATTATTGGTTTAGGAGCTATTGGCTCTGGTGTATTCGGTGTATTAAACCGTTTGCTCATTCCGCTTGGCTTACATCATGTGTTAAATAGCTTATTCTGGTTCCAATTTGGAGAATTTGGTGATAAGGCCGGAGATATTGCTCGCTTCTTTGCAGGAGATCCAACAGCTGGAGCTTATATGACAGGCTTCTTTCCAGTCATGATGTTCGGTCTTCCAGCGGCAGCTTTTGCGATTATTGCTGCGGCGAAACCAGAAAGAAGAAAAGCCGTTTCAGGGATGTTTATTGGTCTTGCGTTAACATCATTTTTAACTGGTATAACCGAACCAATTGAATTTTCATTCATGTTCGTTGCCCCATTATTATATGGAGTACATGCTGTTTTAACCGGCGTATCGATGTGGATTACTTCTTTACTAGGAATTCGCGATGGTTTCACGTTTTCAGCAGGTGCAATTGATTATTTGTTGAATTTTAATATTGCTGAAAAACCACTGTTATTATTATTCGTCGGATTAGTGTACGCTGCTGTTTATTTTGGACTTTTCTATGTCTTAATTAAAACCTTCAATATTAAAACACCTGGGTCGTGAGGATGAAGAAGAGTTAGTAGAAATTTCTTCTGGAGGCTCAGATGATAACGATAGAAACAAGCTGATGGCATCTCGATTTATTGATGACATTGGCGGAATTGAAAATATTAATTCAATTGATAATTGTGCAACTCGTCTCCGCTTGACGATAATTGATATGGCCAAAGTCAACGATGGTGCATTAAAGAACCACGGTGCTAAGGGTGTAATTAAATTAAATAAAACAAACCTGCAAATTATTGTCGGAACAGAGGTAGAATTCGTAGCGGATGCGATGAAAAAACTAAGCCAAAACAGAAGTTAAATAGTAAAAAATTTAGGAAGCCCGGATGGTGTAAAAACATATCCGGGACTTTTTCTATTTACAAGACTATTTTTCCGATATAGTATTTTAAGGAGAGGTTTATTAGCAAAATAAACCTAGGAAAAGGATGGTAGTTTTCGTGGATGATGATAATTTAATCAAGTATCGGAACCAATTAACTGTTAAAGGGCTTTGGCTCTTTTTATGTCTAGACATTCCGCTAAATCTTCTTCTTAAAAATTATGATGCGGCATTTGCAATATTTATAACTGCTTTTCTACCCATTCTAGTCATTACATATATGGTGAAGAAACAGATAAAACCAAAATGGACGATGTACAGTATCATACTCCTGTTTATAGCCGTTTTATTTATCATTAATATAAACGAACCACATTATGTTAATTTATTTTTATTAATTTTGCCACCTATCTTTAGTGTATCCTATCGAAATTGGCTTAACATCCTAATAACTACAATTGGAAGCGCGGTTGTTTTTTCATATTTTCAGCAGACAAATGGAAAACTGTATTATTATCAATGGAAACCGACCGATTTATATTATTTTCTTATATTTTTTTTGACGTATGCCATCTTAAAAATTTATGAAACAAGTTTTACAGAAGGTATTCGGATTCAGCTCCGTGATGAGCTTAAACGGGTGAATCAATTAAAGAGCAAGTTGCATGAAAGTGAAGAGCGGTACCGCTCGATGATTAAGCAATCATCAGAGGGGATTTATGCTTTTAACCCCGATGATAAAAGGATCGTCGAGACGAATGAACGATTCTGTCAAATACTAGGATATGAAGAACATGAATTGCTAAGGTTAAATCTTTTTGACATTATCGAACACGATGAAGCAATTGTAGCTGAGAACATAGAAAAAGTCATGACTGATAGTCAAATCTTTTTCGGTGAAAAACAATACCGACGAAAAGATGGAAAAATTGTTACAGTTGAAGTGAAAGCATCACAAATTCATTTTAATAATCAATGCGTAATATTGGTCAATATTCATGATATAACGGAACAAAAAGAAATAGAAAAGGCGTTAAAAGATAGCGAAGCAATTTACCGGATTATAGCTGATAATATGTCAGATTTTGTAACAGTTTTGAACACAGAAGGGAACATCCTTTATGCATCACCCTCTCATGAAAATAGTTTGAAAATCAAATTATCGGAGATTGAAGGAAAAACTACTTTTGAGTTTATCCACCCTGATGATTTTGAAAAAGTTCATCAAGCGCTCATAGAAATGGTGAAAAATAAAAATAGCGTCCAAATAGAAATAAGGTGGAAGGTTAGAAATGAGTGGATTTACTTGGAGGTGCGAGGTCGTCCAGTAGAGGAAGCTAATGGAGAGATTCATAGGGTTGTTGTTACTTCCAGAAATATCACAGAACGTGTCAAGATGGAAAAGGAAATAAGGCGAACCTCGGCTCGATTGGAAGCCTTAATTTCTCATATGCCATACGGAATTTTGGCTGAGGATAAAGACAATAGATTAATATTGTTAAATCATCAATTTACTGATATTTTCCATTCCTCAACCATTTCCGAAAATATGCTTGGAATGAAGCCCGATGAGGTCCAAATCCAGGCAAGTAATCTCTTTCTTGACGAAAAGTTATACGATAAAAGAAGCAAAGAGATTATTAAAAATCGTGAAAAGGTGTTAGGAGAAGAATGGGAATTAAAGGATGGCCGTATAATTAGCCGAGATTCCATTCCGATTATAATCAATGATCAATTTGATGGATTTTTGTGGCAGTTTAAGGATACGACAGAGCAGCGTAAATTGGAACAAAGTCTTAAAGAGGCCACTGTACTTGATGGATTAACTAAAATTTCGAATCGCCGATTTTTTGACGAAACCATTTTAACAGAGTGGGGGCGATCTTCGAGGATATCCAAACCACTGACCCTTATTATGCTCGATATTGATTGCTTCAAGAATTATAATGATACCTATGGTCATCAGCACGGGGATGAGTGTTTAATTAATGTAGCACAAACGATCAAAGAAACACTTCGAAGGCCTTCTGATGTTGTTTGCCGTTACGGCGGGGAAGAGTTTGCCGTGATATTGCCAGATACACATGTGGAAGGCGGGATGGTCGTAGCTGAAAAAATACGAAATGCAATTGAAGCGTTACATATTCCGCATATTACCTCGATTGTTAGTGATTACGTTACTAGTAGTCTAGGGGTGGCCACTGTAATCCCAAGCTTCTTTTCAACACCCAATGAAATTATCAGGATGGCTGACAATGCCCTTTATACCTCAAAAAAATCCGGAAGAAATTGTGTCAGCCTTTATCATAGAGAAGAAGGAAGTATTAATAAAAAATAACCGAAAGACAATATATTGAATTCCTACCCAAGAGAAGGCTCTCTTGGGTATTTTTCTGTAGAAAAGTAGCAATTTACAGATCAACTGTGACTATTTAATGAAGATAGATTGGTAGTGTTGGAAATCTATGTAAGAATATCTGACGAACTTGCTGATTGATATTTTTTAAAAAGATAAACTATTAAAAATAGTTCTATCGAGCTTCTTCTATTTCATAAACATTACATATGGAGAGTCTGTACTACTATTTTAGAAAAAGGCTGAGTTAAAGAACGTTGTTGATTTTTGAGCAATCTGATGATTGGAGTGGAAAGCAACAGACAAATTTAACGAAGCAAAAAAGAAACAGGGAGGGTTTATATGAAGTTTAGAAAATCATTATCTGTCATCTTAACAAGTGCTTTAGCGATAGGTCTCTTGGCCGGGTGTGGCTCAAAATCCGAGACTGCTAGCAGTGATGGGAAAACAAATGGATCCAATGTTATTAAGATTGCTACACAAAGTCCGCTTTCAGGGGGAAGTGCAACTTTAGGTGAAGCGATAAAATTAGGAGCAGAATTAGCATTAAAGGAACAAAAAGATAAATTTAAGGATATAGGCTTTGATATTCAGCTTGTCCCATATGATGACCAAGCCGATCCGAAAAAAGGGGTCGCCAATGCTCAATTAATCGGTTCAGATAAAGATGTATTAGCCGTTGTAGGGCACTTTAACTCGGGTGTTGCCATTCCCTCTTCAGAAGTATATGAAAAATATAGCATTGCAATGGTTTCACCAGCGAACACAGCAGTTGAAGTAACGGAACGTGGTTTAAAAACGGTCAACCGAATCGTGGCCCGCGATGATTCCCAAGGGCCAGCCGGTGCTGATTATGCAGTTAAAACATTAGGTGCAAAGAAAATCTTTATTATTCAAGATAAAACAGCCTATGGTTCTGGACTTGCTGAGGCATTCAAGAAAGGCGCTGAAGAAGCGGGTGCTGATATCCTTGGGTTTGAAGGAATTACGATTGGAGAGAAGGATTTTAATGGTGTGTTAAACCAAATTCTATCAAAGAAACCTGATTTAGTTTATTTTGGCGGTATGTACGCAGAAGGCGGACTTCTTATTAAACAAGCCCGTGAAAAAGGGATCGACATCCCATTCATGGGTGGAGATGGCATGGATTCCTCCACGCTTGTAGAAATTGCAGGTGACTCAGTAAAAAATACGTACATCACCTCGGTTGCAGGAGATTCATCAAAAACGGATGCTGGTAAAAAGTTTACCGAGGACTACAAAGCTGCCTATAATAAAAATCCAGAATCATATTCCGTTTACGGCTATGACTCTATGGGTGTTGTCTTGAAAGGTTTGGAAGATGCGATTAAAGCAAATGACAATAAATTGCCGACACGTGAGCAAGTGGCAAAAGCTGTACGTGGCATTAAAAATTATCAGGGGGCATTAACAAAAGTGAGCTTTGATGATAAAGGTGATAATGAATTTGCTAAAGTATTTATCTATGAATTTACAGATGCTAAATACCCGCCACAATTTGAAGGTGAAGTAAGTAAATAAGAAAGAATTGGTTGGAAAGGGTATGACTCCTATCGATAGAGGCATACCCTTTTTTGATAGGGTATGTTAAAGAACATTGTAGATTTTTGAGCGCTCTGTTGATTGGAGCGGAAGGTGCGAGACTCCTGCGGGAGAAGGTGGCACGGGAGACCCCACAGGCGCAAAGGCGCCGAGGAGGCTCCCGGACTCCCCGCGGAAAGGGAGCACCTGGAGCGGAGAGCAACAGACAAATTTTAACAATGTCTTTAGATAAAAATAATAAAGGGGAGGAAGAAGATGCTAATTGAGATGCTCCATTCATTTCCACAGGTTTTAATCGATGGGCTGACTCTCGGTACCGTATATGCAGTCATAGCATTAGGTTACACGATGGTTTATGGAATACTAGAGTTAATCAACTTTGCACATGGAGAAATATTTATGTCAGGGGCTTTTATCGGAACAGCCATTCTCATTGCTCTTACTGGTGCCGGTTGGGTCTCGGCTGTCCCGGCAATTGTGATGCTGATATTCGTTCTGTTGATTACGGCTGTGATAACGGGATTTGTAGGAATGGGGATTGAACGAGTCGCCTATCGGCCACTACGAAAGGCGCCCAAGCTAATACCACTTATCACGGCGATTGGAATTTCATTTGTTTTACAGGACATTGTGCGTTTTATCGCTGAATTAAAAAATGGAAATTATATTTTAACCGGGCCGAGCATGTTCACGGAACAAATATCGATAAAGGCCTCTTCAATCAGCGCTGTTTTTAATGATGCTTCAATTAAATCTTCTTTTATGATTGTCCTCGTTACTGCTGTGGTGATGATGATAGCCTTGGATATATTTGTGAATCGAACAAAATGGGGGATGGCAATGCGGGCTGTTGCCCAAGATCGGGATACAGCTTCATTAATGACGATTAATGTTAACAAAGTCATATCAATGACCTTTTTTATTGGCTCTGCCCTTGTCGGGGCCACAGGTGTCCTGTTTGCGGTTCAATACGGAACGATTGATCCATATATTGGCTTTATCCTTGGCTTAAAAGCATTTATTGCTGCTGTATTAGGGGGGATTGGCAATATTCGTGGTGCGATGATGGGGGGCCTTTTATTAGGGCTGATGGAAATGTTTGCATCGGCAAATTTAACCTTGTTAACCGGTGGGGTTTTCGGGGCTGAATATAAGGATGTTTTTGCTTTTGCTATTTTAATTATCGTCTTAATTTTTAAACCGGAAGGCCTGCTCGGCAAGCCAATTACAGAGAAAGTGTAGGTGGGAGGGATGAAAGAATGGTGGAACAAATATAAACAGAACAAAATTGCTCAGGGAATCCTCCTACTCTTATATATTGGGGTCACTTCACTTAGCTTATATTCAGCGCAAAGATCGGTGACATCCTTCCTATTATTACTAGGCTCACTATTGTTACTTTATTTTACTAATTTTAAAAACCTCACGAAATGGCTGATCGCTGGGGTAGTGCTTGTTTTTTTACTCCCATATACTGCGAGCAATGGCGTAGCATATCAATCGTATATGGAGGTTGCGACCCTTGTTGGCATATATGTGTCAATGGCGCTTGGTTTAAATATTGTGGTTGGTATGGCAGGTCTCTTGGATCTGGGTTTTGTTGCCTTTTTTGCTGTTGGCGCTTATACCTATGGTATGTTTGCTACACCACAGGCATCCAACTTTATGCCATTTGGTCAATTTCCACTCCCAGGTGAAAGCTTTTGGATGTTTATTTTAATCGGTTGTTTTGTTGCTGCATTGTTTGGCATTTTAATAGGCGTTCCGGGTATTGCGCGTAAAAGGGGATTATCTTGCGATTGTGACACTGGGCTTCGGTGAAATTATTCGGATCGTTTTTAATAATCTTGATCGACCTGTTAACATCACAAACGGGGCGATGGGAATCTCTTCTATTACACCACCGAAATTATTTGGAATCCAATTCTTATTTCCTAATCAATTTTATTACATTGTGCTCGTTATTCTCGTCTTTACAATCTTTACGGTAATGCGCTTTGAACATTCAAAAATCGGTCGATCTTGGAAAGCTGTCCGTGAAAATGAGATTGCTGCTCAAGCAATGGGTATACCGCTAGTTAAAACAAAACTAATGGCATTTGCAATAGGAGCTTCCTTTTCAGGCATGATGGGGGTTGTGTTTGCAGCTAAGCAAACCTTTGTGGACCCCACTAGCTTTACGTTACTAGAATCTTTTACGATTTTAGTTATGGTTGTCTTAGGTGGTATGGGAAGTGTTCCAGGAGTCATATTAGGGGCTGCTGTTATGACTATATTAAATTTACAGGTATTAACTGAACTAACCAATTGGTTGAGTTCATTGAATGCTGCAGGGACAATCTCCATCCCTGATGCCTTAGCCCCTTCAAAAATGCAAAAATTAATTTTCGGTGGATTGTTAATCCTGTTTGCCCTTTACCGTCCCAAAGGTCTGTTACCAGCGAAAAACAAAGTTTTCGATGAAGTCGTGCTAAAGCGAGAGCTTTCTGCCGAATCAAAGTCTTCAATAAACCCAGTGGATAAACAGGAAATGGAAGCATAAGGAGAGGATTAAATGACGACCATTCTTGAAGTGAAAAATTTAACTAAGCAATTTGGTGGATTAACGGCTAATCAAAATATCTCAATGTCCTTTGAAAAAGGCTCGATAACTGCTGTGATTGGACCAAACGGCGCTGGAAAAACGACTTTTTTTAACATGATAACCGGGGTATATCAACCAACAAAAGGCGAGATTTTACTTGAAAATGAAAAAATAAACGGTTTAAAACCACATGGTGTTTCAGAAAAGGGGATTGCTCGAACGTTCCAAAATATTCGCTTATTCGGTGAAATGTCCGTTATTGAAAATGTTTTAGTCGGTATGCACACGCATTTACGTGCTGGCCTATTTGGAGTCTTGCTCAATTTCCCATTTGTTAGAAAAGAGGAAAAAAAGGCTGAATTGGTTGCTTATGCTTTATTGGAATATGTAGGGCTCTCTTCTTTGTTGAATGAAAAAGCCTGCAATTTAAGCTATGGCGCTCAAAGAAGGCTAGAAATTGCTCGTGCTCTAGCAACAAAGCCGAAAGTAATTTTACTAGACGAGCCAGCAGCAGGGATGAACCCAAAGGAGACAAAGGATTTAACGAGTTTAATTAAGCGAATGCGACACGAGCAAGATGTAACAGTAATATTAATTGAACATGATATGAAGCTTGTGATGGAAATTTCAGAGGATATTTATGTACTTGACCATGGTGAAAAAATTGCCCAAGGTAAACCGGAAGAAATACGTAATAATCCAAAGGTTATCGAAGCATATTTAGGCACTGGTGCTGTCAAGACTGGATAAAAAGGGGGAGAATATGAGTCTACTGCGATTAACAGATGTTGAAACTTACTATGGCGGAATTCAGGCATTAAAAGGAATTAATGTTTCTGTCAATAAGGGTGAAATCGTCACATTAATTGGTAGCAATGGAGCCGGAAAATCAACAACCTTAAAATCTATCAGTGGTTTAGTCAGAATTAAGAAAGGGAATATTTTTTATAATAGTAACGACATCTCTTATAAGCCTGCACATGAAACGTCACTCTTGGGGATTGCCCACGTACCAGAAGGAAGAAGAATTTTCCCTAAGCTGACAGTAAAGGAAAACTTATTGATGGGTGCATTTTCGGTTAAAAGTAAAGCAGTGATAAACGAACGAATAGAAAGAGTGTTTCAATATTTCCCCAAATTAAAAGACCGCCTTGACCAAAAAGGAGGAACGATGAGCGGGGGAGAGCAGCAAATGCTGGCAATCGGCCGCGCGCTCATGCTGAAGCCGGATTTATTAATGCTCGATGAGCCATCGATGGGTCTTGCTCCGATTATTGTTGAACAAATATTTGAGATTATAAAAGAGTTAAACGATGAAGGGATTTCGATTTTACTGGTCGAGCAAAATGCCTATCAGGCGTTGCAAATCGCTGATCGAGGTTATGTGATTCAAAATGGTATGATAAAGCTTCATGGCAAAGGGACCGATTTAATTAGCAATGATGAGGTTCAAGAGGCGTATTTAGCTTAGGACAATTTTAAGAAATTAGTTCCTTTTTCTTAAATCGAGGCCACGTTAAATTTGTCTGTTGCTTTCCGCTCCAGGTGCTCCCTTTCCGCGGGGGAGTCCGGGAGCCTGTCTAGCTGCTGCGGCTAGGGGCTCGGGGTCATAAGCCAATCCGTCAAGGAGGTCAAAGAACGACCTTCATGCCGGCTCGTCTTATGCCTGTCGCCCCTGGTCAAGCCGCTTCCGCTTTTCGTTCTCCTCGGCGCTTTAGCGCCTGTGGGGTCTCCCGCGACACCTTCTCCCGCAGGAGTCTCGCACCTTCCGCTTCAATCAACAGAGTTCGTAAAAATCAACCTCGCTCTTTACACAGTCTAAATCTAATAAGTTTGAGCTATTAGCCCCAAGCGCTTTATGGTTATTCCCGTTCCTTCATTTTCTTTTTTGAACGTAACCCAGCCCATGCAGCAATAATGAGACCTCCTACAGTATCTGCTACCAAATCCGTCATGGTATCTCGATTACCCCCGCCTTGGAGTGTCATCCCAAAGAATTCATCAGAACTAAACTCATAAATTTCCCATAACACACCGCCAAAAACAGCAAATGATAAAATAAATAGAAACACAAACCATGGTGATATATTCTTGGCGGCATCACGATGGACTAACCGTTCGTATAATGCAATTCCAGCAAACGCAATTAACGCTCCGCTTAGTAAATGCAGAAACGAATCCCACCAGCCATTTCCGTACCACCCCAAAATCGATCCCATATATTGTGACCCAAATAAAAAAACTAAATAAGAAACAATCAGTGGCAAATTGAATTTCAGCTTAAAAAATACTGCTAATAGCACAGGGACTAAACCAACGCCAACGCCTGATGCTGCAACCATCGCCTTGAACTTTTCATCGTGTATAAAATAATAAATGGCTAATGATCCCATGAAAAGTACATATAACGAACATAGCAAGATTACGATCTTCCGATTTCGATCCATTTTCTCACCACCAATTTGGATTATATGACCATTTAATTATTATTAGATTAAACGGAGTAGCCTTACCCTATTCTTTTTTCGATTGATTATTACAGTCACTTTAAAAATAACATAAAAATGAAGCTTATTCGAACCTGTATATATCACAACATTGTTCCATTTTCCATCTCACTAAAGTGCTATAATTTTTAGTGGAAGCAAGTATCAAAGAGATATGTTGTAGCAGCATACCACATTAAGAGGGGAAAATTTATGAAATTGTTGGAGCTAAAAAATATTAAAAAATCCTACAAACTATACGATAAAGAAAAAGTTGAGGTCCTCCACGATTTGAATTTATGCTTTGAGACGGGCGAGTTTGTTTCAATACTAGGAGAATCAGGCTGTGGAAAATCAACGTTAATGAACATCATCGGCGGAATGGATTCAGACTTCGAGGGAGATGTCATCATTCAGGGTGCTAGCTTAAAGGGAATGAAGGAACGAGAAATTGACGATTACCGAAAAAATAAAATCGGCTTCGTGTTTCAAGCCTTTAATCTTATCCCGCATTTAACTGTTTTAGAAAATGTCACGGTTGCGATGCAGATGACTGCCAAAAGTGAAAAAGAAAGAAATGAACGGGCTAAAGAAATTCTAGTGGAGGTTGGCTTGGCTGATCAGTTGACGAAAAAGCCAAATCAGCTTTCAGGTGGGCAGAAACAACGAGTGGCGATTGCTCGAGCTCTAGCAAATGATCCCGAAATCATCTTAGCTGATGAACCGACTGGGGCACTTGACCAGGAAACGAGTGAGCAGATTTTAACGTTACTCGATAAGATAGCACAAAAAGGTATGTTGATTATTACAGTAACCCATTCTCAAAAGGTTGCAGAAAAGAGTAGTCGGATCGTTAAAATCGATGATGGAATCATAAAAGAAGATATTAACGTAAAAGAAAGATACTATACATGCTCCGATAAAAGTGAAGCAAAAGCAAAAACCTTTAGTCTTTCCGCCTCCTTTAAGCTCGCGTTAAAAAATATGAGACTAAAAGCTAGTCGGAACATCCTTGTTGCACTCGGAAGCTCAATTGGTATTTTAAGTGTTATTCTAATGCTTTCTCTGGGGAGTGGCGTGACAAAATACATTAATGATGAAATAAACTCCAGTTTAAATCCCTTAATGATTGATATCACGAAACCTGATAAAAAAGCGCCAACTGAACAGGCTCACCCGGGTGCGGCTGTACAGCAAACGCTGTTACCTTTGAAAGAAAATGACCTCGAAAAAATAAAGAAAATTGCCAATATCAATAGTGTTGAGAAGGTAGCATCATTAAGTAGACAAAGCAGTGTCGTGTATAAAGAGAAGCGCACCGAGCTTAATCTGCTCTCGACATTAACCAAGGATACGGATAAAGAAATTCTTGTCGCAGGGGAGTTCCCACAACAGAACGAAATCGTCCTAACTGCAGATCAAGCAAAAGCATTAACCAATGATAAAACCTATAAGTCACTTGTTGGGAAACCTTTAATGGTTTATATTAATGTCATTGATGAACAAAACAAACCGATTATTCTCGAAAAGGAATTAATCATCTCGGGTATTGCTGATGTGGAAGATAATAATGTAGCTAATCCCAACCGTGCCTACGTCAAGTATGATACATTAGAAACACTTTACAAAGACAAAGGAATCACGCTTCAACCAATGCAAATGAATGCCTATGCAAATCATCGAGATAATGTTGAAAAAATAAAAACCAAGCTTGATAAAATGGGCTATACAACTGCCAACACACAAAAAATCCTAGCTCAAGTAACGAATTACTTAGATATGGCGACGTTCTTGCTCGCTGGTATTGCTGGGATATCATTAATTGTGTCAGGAATTATGATTTTAGTTGTACTCTATATTAGTGTTGTGGAGCGAACTAGGGAGATCGGCATCCTGCGCGCAATTGGTGCTAGAAAAAAGGATATTAAGCGTATTTTTTTCTCAGAATCTGCTTTGCTGGGTTTATTTAGTGGCTTGATTGCCATCGTGGCTGCCATCATCATCAGTATCGTTTTAAATAATATTTTGTTAGACAGCTTTGGTGCTGAATTAATAAATCTTTCAATGGGGAATATGTTTTTTGGTCTGGCGATAAGTACGATTATTAGTATTATTGCTGGATTACTGCCTTCCTCAAAAGCTGCTAAGCTCGATCCAACGGAATCGTTGCGCTATGAATAAGAGATTGTGAGAAATTTGCCGGGTGCCATTGCAATTAGATGGATCCGGCAATTGTCATTATATTGACAAAAAGTGATGATTCTTTTATAATTATCTCAGATTCGAGATATTTTAATTAATGATAAATGGTTATAAAAGAATAAATGTTAAGTATTTCATTCATAATGAAAAATAAATTGCTGAATCATAAACAAAAGGGGAGAAGGCTAATGTTGAAAAAATTAGATAATAAAAATATGGGCAGGGGTAATCATGGTTGGTTGAAAAGTATATTTCATTTTTCGTTTGCTGACTACTATAATCCCAAAAATATGAATTTTGGTAAGCTTCGTGTCATTAATGATGACCTTGTAGAAGCGGGCAAGGGATTTGGGTTGCATCCACATAAGGATATGGAGATTATCTCCTATGTTATCGATGGTCAATTGACCCACGGTGATAGTATGGGAAACAATAAGTCGATTACACGCGGGCATGTTCAATATATGAGTGCAGGTACTGGTGTACATCACAGTGAATATAATCTGGGTGAAAAGACGTTAAGATTTTTGCAAATTTGGATTCTGCCTGATCAAGCCGGTTATACTCCTAATTACGGAGATTTCCAATTTAAATGGGATGACCGAATAAATACGTGGTTGCACATGGTTTCGAGCAAAACTGGTCCAGCACCGATTAAAATCAATCAGGATGCAAATATATACTCATTAGAGCTTGAACAAGCGAAAGAAATTTCTTTTTCTGTAAGTGAAGGAAGACAAGCGTATTTAGTTCAAATCGAAGGCCAATCCACAATCAACCAAATTGATTTAAATACAAGAGACGCTCTAGAAATCGTCGAAGAGGACATTACGATAACCGCGAACGAAATGTCGCACTTTCTCGTGATTGAATTGAAAAAAGAAGATTGATTTAAATGATAGGCATTCCAAAATGAACGGAACGACATATATTATAGGTAAAGGCCTAGTTGTAAGGAATGACTAAAGGGGTGCCTATAATGGAAGAAAAAAAGGTTCGTTTTGAAACAGAGGTCATGCATGCAGGTTATGCTTCAGATGCGCATCAGGACAGTTTAGTACCGCCTCTATACCAATCTTCGACCTTTACCTTCGCAAGTGCGGAACAAGGTGAAAACAGATTTGCTGGTATAGAATCGGGCTTCGTATATTCACGTCTGGGAAATCCAACGGTAAAGATTCTTGAAGATCGAATGGCTGTATTAGAGGAGGGTGAAGCCTCCTTGGCATTTGCTTCAGGGATGGCAGCTGTGTCGGCAGTATTGATTGCTTTAACGAAATCAGGTGATCATATCCTCTGTTCAAAAGGAGTATATGGTTGTACTTTTGGACTTTTGCAAATCCTTAAAGGAAAATACGGTATAGAGCATGATTTTTCCCTTATGAATAAAAGGGAAGAGCTTGAACGTGAAATACAACCGAATACGGCATGTATTTACATTGAAACCCCAATCAATCCAACGATGCAGCTGGTTGACTTGGGAATGGTTGCTGAGATTGCCAACAAAAAAGGAATTCCAGTAGTCGTTGACAATACGTTCTGTTCTCCATATTTGCAGAAACCTTTACGATTAGGCTGTGATGTGGTCATCCATAGTGCGACAAAATATATCGGTGGGCATGGAGATGTTGTCGCTGGAATCGTTGTTGGGAAAAAAGAGTTTATTGAACATATTGCCCGTACGACGCAAAAAGATATTGGTGGGACGCTATCGCCCTTTGACGCATGGCTGTTGCTCCGTGGTTTGAAAACACTTCATGTAAGGCTAGACCGTCATTGTGAAAATACAGAAAGAATTTTTGAATTCTTAAAGCAGCATCCTAAAATTAGTACGGTCTACTATCCAGGTGACAAAGCTCATCCAGACTATCACATCACAAGCAAACAAATGAAGAAGCCAGGCGGACTGCTGTCTTTTTCAATAAAAGGAACAAAAGAAACAGCACAATTTTTTATGAATCAATTAAAATTAATAAAATTAGCGGTAAGTCTCGGGGATGCCGAGACGTTGATTCAGCACCCTGCTTCGATGACACATGCCGTTATTCCAAGAGTAGAACGATTAAAAATGGGAATCGAGGATTCTCTATTGCGGCTATCTGTTGGGCTCGAGGCATGGGAGGACATTAAAGATGATCTTGCATGGGCTTTAGAAAAAATATAATTTATGTTCTACCAATAAAAGCCCATTGCTCACAAGGCGGTGGGCTTTTGTTGGAATGATGATTATTGGTGCCTATTATCCAATCTTGAGCTGTGTCAGACGTTATTTGTCCATATTTATGGGATATTTTGATATAATAAAGTAGTAGCTATTATTGAAAGGAGTGTTTACGTGACAGAATTAACAAAAGTAGCACAAGTTGCAAGCATTAATGCACAACACCGGAAGCTAACGTTTCAGAAAAAGATACTTCGTGCAGTGGCTATTACGATTGGAGCAATCCTCATGGCCACAGGTTTAGAAATATTTTTAGTTCCAAACCATGTTATTGATGGAGGAATCACTGGTATTTCCATCATGCTATCTCATTTAACAGGCGTGGAACTAGGAATCTTTCTATTCTTACTAAACCTCCCATTTATCTACCTTGGGTTTAAGCAAATTGGGAAAACCTTTGCGATCTCCTCTATCTACGGAATTATCGTGTTATCCGTTTTTACCACACTCTTTCATCCGGGTACCAGCCTTTACAGATGATATTCTCCTAGCAACGGTTTTTGGGGGAATGATTTTAGGAGTAGGTGTAGGCTTAGTTATTCGTAATGGCGGCGCCTTGGATGGAACTGAAATCCTTGCTATTTTAATCAATAAAAAGGTCCCATTTTCTGTTGGTGAAATTATTATGTTTATCAACGTCTTTATTATAGGTGCCGCAGGGTTTGTGTTTAGCTGGGAAAGAGCGATGTATTCGTTATTAGCATATGTTATTGCAACGAAAGCCATTGATACCGTCGTGGCTGGACTTGAGGAATCTAAATCTGTTTGGATTATCAGTGATGAGGCGGATAGAATTGGAGAAGTTGTAAATGCTCGACTAGGACGCGGTGTCACTTATTTGAAAGGAGAAGGCGCGTTCACTGGCGATGACAAGAAGGTTGTATTCTCCATTATTACAAGGCTTGAAGAATCAAAGTTAAAATCAATTGTCGAGGAAATCGACCCCTCAGCCTTTTTGGCCATTGCAGACATTACCGAGGTCCGTGGCGGCCGATTCAAAAAGAGAGATATACACTAACCTAAAAAGGACCTGTCAAAATGCGACAGGTCCTTTAATATGTTGTTCAAAAGATACACCTTAAAGTAAAGATTTAAAGGAATGTCGAATCACATCGCCTCTACTAATAATTCCGACTAATACCCCGTTTCGTTCAACCGGAACTTTTTAATTTGTTTTCTTCCGAGAATGGCGGCGATACTTTCAATTTCTTCCTCAGAGGAAACGGTTATGACTTTTTTCTTAGCAATTTCCATTACGTTTAAATCTAATAATCTTTGCTTTCTGGCTTCAAATTCCTCGTCATCACCTTTAATTGTTAATGAATAATACATATTATCGATATAATAGTCCGGATGTTTGCCGATAAATCGCATGATATCGCCGTCACTTACATATGCAACCATTTCATTACGATCATTAACGATGGGAAGACCGCTAATTTGGTAACTAATAAATTTTTCAATAACAGACCGAACGGAATCGTCCTCTTTTACCTTAAATACTTGCTTATTCATTATTTGATGGGCTTTCATAAGTGTACTCCTAACAATTCACAAATAATATAGCATATGAATGCTATATTACTATTATATAATGAATCTAGGTAATTGGAAGCAAATAGAAAAAGCAAATGTTAATTTCTGAATCTTTATTATTTTATAGAGAAATAAAATTATATCTAAATATCAAAAATTTAACATTTCTCATTGCCAACTTCATGGAAATCTTTTAAAATTTTAACATTGGACATCTTGGGTGGTGAAATCGATGGAAATGTCAAAACACTTATTTTTTAATTTATCTCTCTTATTAGTGCTCCTATTTTTTATACAAATGTCAATTGAAAGAAATAATATGAATTATAAAAGGCCTTTTACGATTTTTTATGTATATGGAATCGTTGCCATTTTATTATGTATTTTCTTTTCAATGTTCCATGAAGTCGTGAGATTTGATTTAAGATTAATCCCTTTAATCATCGGAGGATTGTATCTTGGAACAGGATTTTTATTTGCAATCATTACCATTATTGTTAGAGCAATAATTGGAATTGATACAGGTTTTTGGGTTAGTTGTGTGTTAAGTTTATCAACCGCAACACTTTTGCTCCTAGCAAAGCCGTATTTTCTTAAGCTGTCTAGCAAAAATAGAATCTCGATTGCAGTTGTCTACAGTATTATTTCTTCGATGATCTTTTTAGGAATCGTATTCGTAATTGATCCAGTCGT
Organism: Bacillus sp. T3; assembly: GCF_033449965.1. Classification (NCBI taxonomy): domain Bacteria; kingdom Bacillati; phylum Bacillota; class Bacilli; order Caryophanales; family Bacillaceae; genus Bacillus; species Bacillus sp. T3. Next base: position 3,165,062 of record NZ_CP137761.1, on the reverse strand, counting down.
GTATGGTATAGAGATTTGGATCCCCTATTTTGTTATTTCTGCTTTAGGAACTGGGATCATTGCCTACTCATTGGAATCCATGCATAGCAATATGAAAATGCGAGAACAATTGATGAAAACAAAAAAGATTGAAGCGGTCAGTCAAATGGGGGCAGCGATTTCTCATGAAATAAGAAATCCATTAACATCTGCAAGAGGCTTTATGCAATTTCTAAATGAGGGTAGTAATCTCGATCAAAGTCAACGAGATTATATCGGAATTGCGATTTCTGAATTAGATCATGCAGAAGAAGTTATTAGTAATTATCTCACCTTTGCTAAACCATCGATTGAAATGGTTGAGGATCTTGATGTTCATCGTAGTCTTGCCCAAGTTTTGAATGAACTATCGATTATGATAGGAACCAATAATGTTGAGATTGTGAAGAAGTTTTACTCTTCAGGAGACATTTCTGGAGATAAACAAATGGTTCAACGCTGTCTTTACAACCTGGTCAAAAATTGTATTGAATCGATGCCTGCAGGTGGTATTCTTACATTCGAAACGGAAGATGGGAAGAATTCCACAACTATTAAGATTTCCGATACGGGCTTTGGAATGACTGATGAACAAGTGAACCGTTTAGGTGAGCCATTTTATCTCATTAACGAAGGTAATGGGACAGGACTTGGAATGATGGTCGTACACAGTATTGTCAGAGCGCTGAATGGGTCGATTGAAATAAAAAGCAAACCTAACGAAGGCTCTCAGTTTATGTTAACCTTTCCTAAATCAGAAAGAACAAGGCAAATTGTCTAGCCTTGTTCTTTTTTGATGTTATGGAACTAATAACATAGGGATAAATGGATGCTATAGATTATTTTTTAGTGGTCGTTGGAAGGGATTGTTTTACCAATTGATGCCCATATACGGATATACCAGCTGCAATGATACCATTGACAATAGCATTAATTGTCAAGCCAAAGGAAAAACTTGCTATACCAAGTGAAACTATAGTAATAATCCATATGATGGACCAATCGGGTACTTTTGGGGTGCGTTTCAAAGCATATCCCAAAACCCATAGGGCAGGAATCAACATATAGTAGTTTTCATTTAACAATTTAAGCAAGTCCAATCTTTCCACCTCCAATCACTTGATTATAATAGTGTATGAAAGGGATGATGAAGGGTTTGGACTATTATATCGATTCGCTAAAATTAATTAAATAAAAGAAAAAAGTTCGAGTTTTCTTATTGAATTTTTAGAATATTTTATATATTATAAAATTAGAAAAACCGTTGAACGAGCGTTCGCTCAAAATTAACTTTACTATATTACATAATGAAATGCCTCGTATTTAATCAGTCATCATTGGGATATTTAATATCTTGAAAGGAAGTTTAAAATGATGTTAAACCAAGTCCTGGAATTGAACAGATGTATTAATGAGGATCGTCAAGTACTGTATGAGCTTTCAAAAAATAAAAATCTAAGTGACCCTTCTGTAGTTCAAGTCAGTCAAAATTTGGATAGAAAAATTTTCATGCTTCAAAAGGTCCTCATTGACGTTAAACAATAATCAATTTCCAATCTTGCCATACAACCCAAGGTGTGAAAAACCTTGGGTTCTTTTTTTGTTAGAATAAGTCATTTAAAACAATGAAACATGCATTATGCTACTTTTATCGCTTTTCCGAATGGTACCTTTGGAAGAAAATCGTTTGGAACGAGCCAAAACGTTTCATAATTTACTTTTTCCATTTCTTCGTAAAAAAAGCCAGTTACATCTGTAATGTAAAACAGTGTATCAATATTCTCTGCTTGCGCCCACTCAAGGACTAACGTGTAGGAGGCTTTCCCGTGATTATAATACTTAATTGTATCCGATTTAATCGGCTCAATACTTCGTATTTGATAGTCAGCTTGAACTAAGATCGTGTCAGGCTTTAATTGTTCAAATAATTTTACAATGTTATTGATTAGAATTGCATTGACTTGATTGGATGAAGTATCCACAGCGAGGGCAACCTTCTTCGTTTGTCGTTCTTGAATCATTGATAAAACACGTTTGTGCCATCTCAAAAAGACCATCTCCCTTTTGTTAGAATGAAGCAACAGTTCTTATTTTGACATGTTCTTTGTCAAAATATTATGGGTTTATATAGTCCTTCTCCCAAACATTCCCCAAATTAAAACCTTTGCCAAACATTTTTTAAAAATAAATAATATCACAGTTTTTCCTAAATTGAGCAACTGAGGAAAAACTTTTTACTTAATCCTGTCCTTTTCTTCTTTTCACTTATATATAAAGTGTGAAAGGAGGTGAAGGAAGATGGCACAGGAAATGTTGAAAGACACTGGAATCCGCCTGTTTTTTGAAACAGGCTTGGATGGTAATGGTGAACCAATCATCAAGAGTAAAAGCTTCAACAATGTTCGGAAGGAAGCAACAGTCGAGCAGATTTATCAAGCTTCACAAGCAATAGCAAGCTTAAGTTCTTATCCGCTGATTTCTTTGGAACGAAATAACAGCCTAGATGTTATTGCATAATAACATTTTGGATCAATGAAAAGCTAGGAGGTGAATACAATGGCAAAAACATTAGAATTGCTTTTTGTAACGGATACTGGAAAATCTGGCCGATTATCTATTGACAATCCCAAGGAGCCAATCGATCCTGTTCTCGTAAAACAGGCGATGGAGGCAATCATTACTTCACAGGCGTTTTTTACTGGAAATGGCTTTTTAACTAGTGTTAGTGGTGCACGGGTTGTTGATCGTAATGTGACGGATTACGAATTGTAGTAATGAATAGAATCTTGGGGCCGGTTTCAGACATGATACCGGCTCTGACTTTTTGAAACTAAGCAAATGAGGGGAGAGAACAATTGTGGAGCAATTCATTCCGTTCATAAGGGATGTTGGATTTCCAATCGTGGTCACGCTCTATTTATTGCATCGTATTGAAGCAAAATTAGATAGTGTTGTCCTATCGATTCAAACGCTTCCAGACCGCATGAAATAGGGAATGCAAACCATTGGGAATATTGACATTTAGGGAAAAAAATGCTATATTTTTCATAAGCCGTTGCATCGTGTTAGATTTATGCAAAAAGCTTGTTCTAATGTTTTGAATACGTTTGGATAAGTAATTAAAAGTAAAGCTATCAACGTTGTAAATTGGTGAATTTTACATGGTCTCTCCTCTGAGGACCAGCCAATAGGAGGATTTTTTCACATGAAAAACGGTAAAGTAAAATGGTTCAACTCAGAAAAAGGTTTTGGATTTATCGAAGCTGAAGACGGAAATGACGTATTCGTTCATTATTCTGCTATCCAATCAGAAGGCTTCAAAACATTAGAAGAAGGTCAAGAAGTATCTTTCGAAGTTGTTGAAGGTGCTCGTGGACCACAAGCTGCAAACGTTCAAAAGAAATAATTCAACCTAAAAATTCTTAACAGCTCAGCCTTCATGGTTGAGCTGTTTTTTGTCGAGTAATTATGGATTAATGTTTTATTAAAATAATGGTATTGATAATTGAGAATGTCGATTGATGAACACTTTGTTGATTGGAGCGGAAGGTGCGAGACTCCTGCGGGAGAAGGAGGCTCCCGGACTCCACCGCGGAAAGCGAGTACCTGGAGCGGAAATCAACAAACAATTTTAACACCTAAAATAATAATAAATTCACAACAAAGTTTCAGCAAATCATCACCTCATAAATTAATTCTTTTCTCATGTTTGATATAATGGAGATTAGTGATTCAAGAAGTTTAATAGAGAAGGTGATAGACATGAAGTTCATTCATACGGCTGACTGGCATCTTGGTAAGCTTGTCCATGGAAAGTACATGACAGAAGATCAAAAAATAGTCTTGGCGGAGTTTGCTGATGTCGTCCAAGAGGAAAAGCCAGATGCAATTGTCATCGCGGGCGATTTATATGATCGTTCTGTCCCGCCTACTGAAGCAGTTGAGCTTTTAGATGAAGTATTATATAAGCTTAATGTTGAATTAAAAACCCCTATTGTCGCCATTGCAGGCAATCACGATAGTGCAGAGCGTCTCTCGTTTGGGAGCTCATGGTATCGCAATAGTGATTTTTATCTAACAGGAAAACTAACAAAGGATTTTCGTCCTGTTCAAATAAATGGTGTAAATTTTTATCTTATTCCTTATGCAGAACCTGGAATCGTACGTCAATTACTCGAAAATGACACCATTCATTCTCATCAAGAGGCGATGCGTGCCATTATTGATCAAATAGAAAAAAATATGAATCACAATGAACCAAATGTCTTAGTTGGTCACGCCTTTGTTTTAGGTGGACAAACTTCAGATTCTGAACGGACATTATCAGTTGGGGGATCAGGATGTGTGGGAGCTGAGCTTTTTGCTCCATTTTCCTATACAGCTTTAGGCCATCTTCACAGCCCGGAGGCCATTCGCCATGACACAGTAAAGTATTCCGGTTCTTTATTAAAATATTCATTTTCTGAAGCAAAACAAAACAAATCCATTTCGATTATTGAAATGAATGATAAAGGACAGTTTGAGCAGCGCTACCGCTCTCTAACTCCTAACCAGGATATGCGGGAGCTTGAGGGCTATCTTGAGGAGTTACTTGACCCAAGCTTTTATGAAAAGCAAAAAGTAGATGATTATTTAAAAGTGACGCTACTAGATGAAGGTGCATTAATTGACCCAATCAATAAGCTGCGTCAGGTATACGAAAATGTCCTTCATTTGGAACGAAAGATTGCTGCGGTTGATCTTAAGAAGAAGACATCGTTATCAATCCAAAAGGATGAACGGAAGTCAGAGCTTGAACTTTTTGAACAATTTTATCAAGAAATGACAACGGCTGAATTTACGGAAGAAAAGCGAGAGGCAATGGTCTCAGTCATCGATAAAGTGCACAAAGAAGGGGGTGAATAGGATGAAACCAATTCATTTGATGATGCAAGCGTTTGGACCATACGCCAGTAAAGAGGATATTGATTTTTCTCTGCTTGGTAATCGGACAATGTTTGTCATATCTGGGAAAACAGGGGCGGGAAAAACGACCATCTTTGACGGAATTAGCTATGCGATTTACGGCAAAGCTAGTGGGGAAGATCGGAACGGTCCAGAGCTTCGTAGCCAATTTGCTAATGAGGAGGACCCAACAGAGGTCGCACTAGAATTTACATTACGGGGGAAACGATATTATATTTGGCGAGCCCCTCAGCAGTTAAAGAAGAAAAAGAATGGGGAAGGTTATACAACGATAAACGCGAAAGCGGAGCTATATCTTTTCGATGGTGAAGGGAATAAACAGCTTCTTGCGGCAAATGTACGGGATGTTGATGAACGAATTAAAGAAATTATGTTAATTGATAGCAATCAATTTAGGCAAATCTTAATGATTCCGCAAGGGGAATTTCGGAAGTTGTTAACATCGGATAGCAAGGACAAAGAGGTTATCCTGCAACGCTTGTTCCATACTGAGATTTATAAACAAGTCGAAGAAAAGCTCAAGGAAGAAGCGACTGAATTGAAACGAACGGTTGAAAAGCAAATGGAGGAACGGAGTATATCCATTCGCGGAATTCAAGTAGTGGATAATGAAGAACTTAAGAGCTACCTTGAGGCTGACAGTGTAAATGACACGCTAATCCTTCCCCTGCTGAAGCAAGAGATTATCGCCCAAAATGAAAATCTTCATCTATTAAAACAAGAAATAAATACAAAACAAACAGAGCGGGATACCCTTCAACAAAGCATTTATGAAGCGGAATTAATCTTAAAACAATTGAAGTTGAAGGATGAACTTTTTTCAAAGAAATTGGAACTTGAAAACCAACAGGATAACTATGAAAAAATGCAGAAGGAAGTCGGTTTAGGTCAAAAAGCGGCATTACTCGCTAAGCAGGAAGAGCTTTGTCATCATTTAAAAAAAGAGCTAGACGGAGCAAAGGACAATGCAACAATACTTCACGAACGAGTGACCAAATTATCGAAACAGCTTGAAGAACATACTAGGTTACTTGAAGAAGAGAAGGAACGAGAGCATGAGCGGAAACAAGCTGCTGATCACGTTAAGAACCTTCAGTTTATCAAGGAGGATGTATATTCATTTTCAAACCTAGAATTAACGGTCCAACAATTAAGGCAGCAACTTGCAAATCTCCAGGATCAGCAAAAGCAAGCAGAGGAAGAAAGTCTGCACACAGCTGAATTATTGATCAAGCTCCAACAGGAAAAGGGGCAGATTGAGCAAGGACAGCTTTTGTTTCTAGAAAATAGGCGAAAAATTGAACTGCTTGATGGGAAGCTTGACCAGCTAAAAAAATATGAGGATTTGCAATTGCGTTATGAGAAATCTAAATCAGTTATGGAAAACGCTAAAGCTTTTTTTGACAATTCCATCTTACGACTGAACGACGGAAAATCATTAGTAGAAGAGCTTGAACAGAAATGGCTTCAGAATCAAGCCGCGATTCTTGCAAACGGTCTGCAAGACGGAGCACAATGTCCTGTGTGCGGTTCAAACCACCATCCGGCACCAGCTATTGCAGTAGCGGGGACGGTCCAGCAAGAGGACATTAAAGCTGCGAAGCAGCAGGTAACCGTTTTAGAGGCTGAAAAGGGAAAGGCTGAATCAACCTTTTACCAATATCAATCTGCACAAAATGCAGTGATTCAATCTTTATCGGAGCTACAGGTTGATATTGTTCAAAATCATCCTAGTTTTACAGATACTGAATTGGAACCCATTCAGAAATCGATTTACGCCGAACGCTCAGAGCTCATCAGCATACAAACTCAGTTGAAAACAAAGATCAGCCAACTCGAGTCCATAGCGGCTCAAATCGAGAAGTATGAAAGTAATAAGCTGAAGCTAGAAGATAAAAGCAAGCAATTGCGTGAAGAACTTAATAGATTAACGATTCAATTTACGGAAAACAAAACTACGCTAACCCGAATGATTGGCCAAATTCCTGAAGAACTTCGAACGATTGATTCGTATGAGAAAGCTCTCAACCATGCAGTTGAAAGAAACACAGAGCTTATTGCTCGATTTGAAAAGGCGAATGTGCTCTATCAACAAACGAGGGAAGGCTATGCAACTGAAAAGGCTCGCCTCGAAACGGTTGAACAGCAGGTAGTCCAGGCAGGTGAAAAGTTAGAGAAGGAGAAAGCTGCTTTCGTAGAAAAGCTTTCTGAGCAGGGCTTTGAAAAATATGGAGAATATCAGGCAGCTAAAAAGTCAGAGCTGGAGCTTCAACAATTAATTGACCTGATTCGTGCATATCGTGAAGAGCTCCGCTCCGTCACAGATCGCTTTGTTGAGCTTGAGCAGCTACTGAAAGATGTAAAAGCACCTAATTTAGATCAGTTGACAGAATCGTTCTCGGCTATTAATCAACAGCTAATTGCCCTTCAAGACCAATATACAAGTAGGATGCTGCAAAAACGAAATAATGAAGATATTCTTGCAAAAGTGGAAAAATTGAATGAGGAATTGAAGGAGCTAGAAGAACGGTACAAGCTAATTGGTCATTTACATGAAATTGCAAAGGGCCAAAACACTTATCGAATTACATTCGAACGCTTTGTTTTAGCTGCATTTTTAGATGACATTTTATCACAAGCAAATGGTCGTTTATCGAAAATGACAAGCGGTCGTTTTCAATTGCTTCGTAAAACGGACCGATCAAAAGGAGCCGGCCAAAGTGGGCTTGAATTGCTTGTTTTTGACCAATACACAGGTCAAGAACGACACGTTAAAACACTTTCAGGTGGAGAAAGCTTTAAGGCTGCTTTGGCACTTGCACTTGGTCTTGCAGAAGTAGTCCAGCAATATGCAGGCGGTGTTTCATTAGAGACCATGTTTATCGATGAAGGCTTTGGAACGTTGGATCCAGAATCGTTAGAACAAGCAATTGAAGCTTTAATTGACATTCAAAGTAGCGGTCGATTGGTCGGTATCATTTCACATGTTCCCGAATTAAAGGAGCGAATTGATGCACGTCTTGAGGTATTCGCCACGCAATCCGGAAGCCTGGACAGAGTTTCAGCTAATGAATTAACTAGATAGAGAAGTAGGTGTCATAATTGGAGCAAAAAAGATATTTTACAATCGGAATGGCTGGTCATATTGACCATGGTAAAACCACCTTGACGAAAGCATTAACAAATGTGGATACGGATCGCTTAAAAGAAGAAAAAGAAAGACAAATCTCGATTGAGTTGGGCTTTGCCCCGCTATTTGAAGATAAGGAAGTTCAAATTTCCGTTATTGATGTCCCTGGACATGAACGCTTCATCCGGCAAATGATTGCAGGTGTCGCGGGGATAGATCTGGTTGTTTTGGTTGTAGCTGCTGATGAAGGTGTAATGCCGCAAACGAGAGAGCATTTAGATATTCTCGGATTTCTCGGTATCCGTAATGGGATTGTGGCCATCACGAAAATTGATCGCGTCGATGAAGAGTTTATTGATCTCGTAAAGGATGATATTTTCGAAGAATTACAAGGAACAGTTTTTGAAAGCTCACCCTTTGTGCTTGTTGATAGCCTATCGAAAAAAGGGATTAATGAGCTGAAAGAATTGATTGTAAGCACGTTAAAGAATCAAGAAATGAGAGATGCAAAAGGAGCGTTCCGCCTTCCAATTGATCAGGTATTTACAGTAAAGGGGCAAGGTACAGTTGTCCTGGGTACAGTATATGAAGGTACCGTTGAGGAAGGACAAGCCCTTATGATTATGCCGAAGGGAATTGAAGTGCGTGCCCGTCAGCTTCAGGTTCATCATCAGCCAGCTAAACAGGCATTTGCTGGTCAGCGTGCAGCGATAAACCTTTCTAATGTGGCTAAAGAGGACCTTGAGCGAGGGGATGTGGTCGTTTCCTCGGAACATTTCAATGTTACGAGAACAATCGACGTCGCAATCCGCGTCGTTGAAGACTTAGACTATATGGTGAAACAAAGAATGCCGATAAAATGTCATATTGGCACCGCTGAAGTGATGGGGCGAATCGTTTTCTTTGATCGAAATGAATTGAAAGAAGAAAATGGCGAAATTCTGTGCCAGCTTCGTTTGGAAGAGGAAGTTGTCACAAAGCGAGGGGACCGCTTTATTCTCCGCCTGCCGAGCCCCCAAGAAACAATAGGTGGCGGCTGGGTGATTGACCCTCGCGGTGAAAAATACCGATTTGGTGTGCAGACGATTGAAGAATTGGAAAAGAAAAAAATCGGCTCACCGAAGGAACGAATTGTGGCAGCCCTGAACCGAAGCTAAAAGCTTGGTCTTGACCGAGTTAATTAAAAGAACAGCGCTTGATGAAGAGACCTTAGCCAGTGAACTTACTGGAGATGAGTTCATTTTATATAACGGAAAGGAATACACGTTAAAGTCTTTAGTTATGCTAATCGAAGATGATCTATATGATCGGTTAAGCGATTATCATAAGGACTTTTCGATGAAGCAAGGGTTAAATAAAGCTGAGATTCTCCAGTCTATGCAAAAGCAATATCCGAAATCTTTACTAGATTATGTGATTGAACAAGGTGTAGAGAATGGGACGTTTGCTCGTAAGGATCAATTTGTCTTCCTGCGCGATTTTGAACCCCATGTTCCCCAAAGCTGGGCAAAGCGAACTGAAAATATGCTTCAGGTCATAAAAAAAGATGGATTTAAGGTTCGTTATTTACAGGACTATTTTAATGAAGCGGGAATACCAGAGAATCTGCGTGGTGACCTAAAGCGATTCTTAGAGGAGCAGGGTTTGATTTCAGCGCTTGATGACCAATATTATTGGCACGGGGATTTATTTGCTAGTGCTGTTGAGTCATTAAAGAACAACACTGGTCCCGAGTTTGAGGTGGGCGATGCGAAAGAGGTTCTCGATTTATCAAGGAAATATATGATTCCATTTTTAGAGAGACTAGACGCAAAAGGATTCACAAAGCGTGTTGATAATAAGCGCGTTTGGCAATAAGAGTGTGGGTTAGCAGGTTTGGGTGTTCCATTGTTATAATAGAAACCAATTCGTATTCTATTGATGCGAGTTGGTTTTTTTTGTGTAAAAAATTTAGAGTGGTGAGTGATGTGGGCATTTAATTTTGGTAAATCCGTTATCGTGCCCGTGAACGATGAAAAAAAAGCAGGAAGGGAACGATAAAGCGGTTATTGTGCCCGTGAACCTTGAAAAAGAAGTAGGAAGGGAACGATAAGTCCACTCGAGTCCCTGTCCACGTTACCACTAGGCAATATCCCCACCAACATATCATGAACAAAAAAGTCTGACTCCTAATATTCGAGAGTCAGACCAATTTATTATTATTGAACTTGCTTGATTTGAATATGTGTTGGTTGTGGTTTGCGTTTTAAGAATTGCTTCACCATGAATGATGGACCATTTAGATAGAATAAGTAACGCATTTCGATTACTTCTTTCATGAATGCAGCGAATTTTCCTTTAATAACAACAGGCCCAACTTTACCTACAGCTGCTCTTTCACCAATAGAAGCTACAGAGCCTTTGTGATGATATTCAAACGCTTCTAGCTGTTCGCCGCGAATGGTTGCAACGATATTCTTTGCACATACAGGAGCTTGTTGTAGGGCAACCTGTGCAGTTGGAGGAAGAGCAGATTTCTCATCCTTCATAAACCAAGCGTTGTCACCGATACAGAAAACGCCTTCTACATCAGGAATTCTTAAGAACTTGTCAACCTGCATTTTACCACGAACTGTTTTTAATCCAGCTTTATCAAATAGCTCATGGCCACGTACACCACAAGACCAAATTAATGTTTTAGTTGGAATTTCAATGCCAGGAGCTACTTTTACGTAGTTTTCTGTGCATTCTAGGATTTTAGTAGACGTCATAACCTGAACGCCATTTTCAATTAAGTACTTGTTCGTATAATCAACAGCTTCTTTTTCAAAGCCAGGTAGGACTGTTGGTGCAGCCTCAATGTTAATTATTTTAATTTTATTAAAAGGAACGCCATATGATTTTGCAATTTCAGGAAGCTTTTCAATTAATTCACCAATCATTTCAGTACCAGTGAAACCTGCGCCAGCTACTGCAAATGTTAAGCGAGATTCATCTTGGTCTTCCTTGTAAAGAGAGAATTGTTTTAAAATATGTGGGAACACTTCTTTTGATGTTCTGAAGCTTCTTAGATTAAATGCATGCTCCTCAATTCCAGGTGTTCCAAATGTTTCAACCTTGAAACCAAGTGCAACTAATAGGTAATCATAGCTTACTTCCTCGCCACCTTCTAAAAGGATGGTTTTGTGATTAAAGTCAAGGCTTGATACAGTTGCTTTTTTGAAGTTGATTTTCTTTTGATCAATAAGGTCGCGGATTGGCATAGCGATTTTTTCGTCAGAAGCTGTGCCAGCACATGTTTTGTGTAATTGAGTAGTTACATAGTGGTAGTCATGTTTATTGATTAGCATTACTTCTGCTTCGTCAGCTTTAAGTAATTTTTCTAAGTTCTTAGATGTCATTATTCCGCCATATCCAGCACCTAAAATGACGATTTTCGGTTTTGCCATGATAAAATCTCTCCTTTGTTTTTACATCAGATAATGTGTGAATTAGTTCACATTAATTAAGAAAAAAATAAGTGCAAATTAAGTTGATTTGATTGTGAAAGCATTCACATTTGATTATGTATTTAGCTTACGATATTCACTATGCTCATACAAGGTACTTTTCCCTATTAAATGTGACAAATTAATAAAAACTATGAATGAAGTAATAAAAAACTATGAATAACCTATTTTCAAAATGGAAAAAGGGTACCCCTAGCAAGTTAGCTTAGGGATACCCTTTTTAAGATTAAGCTTCTACGGGTTCTTTTGCTTTTTTCCGCATTGCTTCTGGAATATAAACGCAGTATGGTTCACTTTCTAAATAGTCACCAGTAACGCCGTATGCTCTAGAGCGGGAGCCGCCGCATACATGACGGAATTCACAAACACCACATTTACCTTTATACAGGTCAGGGTTTCGTAGTTCTTTGAGAACCTGGTGATTCACGGTAAATTTCTGCTAAAGATTTTTCACGAACATTTCCGACAACGATTGGAAGAAGTCCACTAGGTAAAACTTCACCAATATGAGAAACAAAGATAAAGCCAACGCCATCATTTACGCCTTTAGGTGCACGTTTTAAACCATCAATTTTAGAAGCCATGTCCTTGGTTAAAGTATCTTCATAATTGATTTCGTGCTTGTCTACACCATCAACATGCTCTCTTGCTTTTTGTTGGAAAACTACGCGACGGTAGTGCTGAGAAGCGGTTGTTTTAATATCGAAAGGTGCAGTTTTACTAAGATCATAAAGCCAACGGAATACCTTCTCATGCTCTGCAGGAGTAATACATGCGTCCTCTTGACCGCGACCTGGTTGGAACAAGAAGGAAAATATACCACATAATCGCCCCAAGTTCTTCAACTAGCTTCGCCATTTCTTCAAGGTGATCGTAGTTATAGCGAGAGATTACGGTATTGATTTGTAATGGCATACCTAATGCAACTAATTCACGAATTTTTTCTACTGTTAAATCGAATGACCCCTGGAGTACCACGGAATTGGTCATGGATTTCTGGAGTTGGACCGTCTAAACTAAAGCCCCATCGAGACAAGCCAACCTCTTTAGCACGAATCATTTTCTCTTTTGTTACATTTGCTGTCGCACTTGGTACCATCGATACACGCATGCCTTTTTTCACTGCATAATCTGCAAGTTCAAATAAATCCTCACGCATCATACAGTCTCCACCAGTAAAGACAAGCATCGGATTGTTCATATCATAAATTTGGTCGATTAAGTTAATGCCTTCTTCATGATTTAATTCACGTGGATCAGGAGTAAGTTGTGCATCTGCACGACAGTGCACACATTTCAATTGACAGGCACGAGTCACTTCCCAAATAACAATAAATGGATTTTCATTATAGTCAATTGCTGCTGCTCCACCTGGATGTCCGCCTGGATGCCCTTTTCCGTGAGGATGTCCGCCAGGATGACCCATCCCATGTGGGTGTCCTGCGTTGATTGGATGTCCGTTTCCATGCATGTATATCACCAACCCTTTATTTTCATGATGCCAAACACTATTGGCATAGAGTTTATCATTTTTTCTTGCTTCCTTCATTATACGGGTAGTTAAACTTAGTGGCGGTAGGGGTTATTACAATTTTGCAACAAAAATGAACCAAATTTGTGAACGGTAATTGGATGAAAATCCAAACATTAGCTTTTTATACGTTTAAAAAATATTAAAAATGACTATCTTGCTACTACTAACTTTTTTCAATGGAGGGGAAATCGTTTGGAATCTACATTTAATGAAATGGATTCGATTTTTCAACGGACTAGAAATGCTTTGACCGAATTCATGGGAATTATCACGCCAATTATTAATAACTCAACAGATGATCATGAACGCCTATATTGGCACCATATTTACGAAGAGGAAGACCACCGCTCGGACCGCTTGAATTTGCTTTTGCCAAAGCTTGAGCAGGTGATGAATAAAGAAATAACGATTACGGAGAACCATGGTGATTTCCTGCATCTCCTACAAGACATAAGTTTAGAAAAGTTTGGTCTTCATAATTTCTTAGAGCATTTAGATTTGTCTTTGTTCCAATTTAAGGGAACTGAATTTGAGGAGCAAATTCAGGCATTAAGAGATTTCACCTATGATGATTATCAAAAAATGAAGGTTATTTTGGATACATTGAATCAAGAATTTAAAGGTGGTATTCAATTTAATACTTCAATTCCTACCGATGAAAAGTCAGGTATAGGTGAGAGTTTGAAAATTGCTGCCTATACACATGATCACGATCACGACCATGATCATGATCACCATGTACCGATAGGGCAAAAACCAAACCAAACGTATAAAAAAGGATTAACAGTTGGAAGTTTAAAACAATAGTGAAGGAAGTGAATGAATTGGATAAAACAACACTTTTTCCAGAGGCTCCTTTAACAAGAGAGGAATGGCATGAACTGGAACAAACTGTTTTTAATAGTGTAAAAAAACAATTGGTGGGCAGACGATTTATTGATATTTATGGACCGCTTGGAGAAGGGGTCCAATCCGTTACAAATGATATTTATGAATCTCCTGAACAAGGTGCCATAAGTTTTCATGGTGAGAACTCGGAATTATCTGTTCCAACAAGGAGAGTAAATTTAACGATTCCGATGCTGTATAAGGATTTTGTATTGTATTGGCGTGATATTCAGCAGGCGAAGACATTAGGAAGTCCGATTGATTATTCGGCATCAGCCAATGCTGCGCAGCAAAGTGCTTTGCTTGAGGACGATATTATTTTCAATGGTTCAAAAGAATTCAATATTCACGGCATCATGAATGTAAAAGGGAAGTTATCTCATATTCGCAGTGATTGGATGGAGTCTGGCAATGCCTTTAGTGATGTAGTCGAGGCGAGAAATAAATTATTGAGAATGGGCCATACAGGACCATACGCATTGGTATTGTCACCTGAGCTCTATGCACTCGTGCACCGCGTTCATCAAGGAACACATGTATTAGAGATTGAGCATATCCTGGAGCTTATGACGGCAGGTGTTTATCAATCACCGATGATTAAAAGTGGCACAGGTGTGGTCGTCGATGCTGGTAAGCAAAATCTTGATCTCGCCATTGCCAGCGATTTTGATACGGTGTTTTTAGATCTTGATAATTTAAACTATCATTTTCGTGTATATGAAGCCATTGTTCCAAGGATTAAGCGTCCTACAGCTATCTGTACTTTAGAGGATTTTAATGAATAAGAAAATAAGTGCTAGGTAAAAAAAAGAGACTGACCCTTTGTGAGTCAGCCTCTTTTCTTGTATGGTGTTTTAAAAACTATGGAGAAGATTGCCCTCGATGGGAAATAATCATGGCTTGGGAACGCTTATCCTATTTCTTGCTCGGAGCATGCTGTTGCCTGCTTTATTCTTCTAAGCAATTGAATAAATTTTTTCAGGAAAAATGATGCTGGTGTCAACTTCTTTTTTTGCAGTAGGAAGACCGATATCGTCAATAATCATACGAGCTTCCTCTCGAAAAATAGGCGTTGAACTACCATCGTTGACTTCAAACAAACGCTTTAAATACTTCATTTTTTCGATTGTTTTTGCCTGTTTATAAGCATTATTTTTTAGTTCATGTATTTTTTTATGTTTTGGCTCGTGGATTAAGCCGAGTTCAGAAATGTTGATAATTAGATGTTGATTCTCCTCGGTTACAAATCCGATGGAATAAATAGCTGACCCTAGTAGATCAATGTTTGTAATCACAGCGTGTTGATAGTTTTCACCTGTGCGAAGACGAAGTGTGTTAACTTCGATGACACCGCCTACTTTTCGTTCGTTTACAAGGAGTTTATGGATATCTTTTAAGCCGTTAATTTGATAAGTCATGTTGAAGCCTCCTGATGAGGTAATTTTTCAAATCGATTATTTATTGTTAGTTTATATTTTGTGTTGAGAACAATTATCATTTTCAATATAGGTTCATTTTACAAGGAAGTTTATCGTGCGTCAATAGGATGAAAGGTGTCTATTTTGTAAATACATTATTTTCTAATGGGGAGGATCCGAGTGAAGAGATTAACGATTGGTTCATTAAAAGAGAACTATGGCAGCATACCGCAAATTCAATCTGCCATTGTCGTGACGAAGCAAGAGTTGAAGAAAATGAAAAGAATCCTAGAGCTGGAGCAAAATCAGACCTATTACATGGTGGAAGTTGAGAAAGAGCAGTCCATCTTAGATGCTGCATTAGAAAAGGGGATTAGACTGGAGTATAAGTGTAAAAAAGGAACGTGTGGACGGTGTAAGGTAAGAATTATCAATGGACTTACATACCTACAGCGCGCAAACCACCTTGAACAAGTAAAACTTGAGCACCTCATAAAACATGGCTATCGTTTAGCTTGCCAAGCGCGTGCAAAATAATAAAGCAGTGGGGCCCCCACCGCTTCATTATTTATAAAAACCTAATTCTTCAGAAATATCCTCTGCTGCTTTAATGGTTAAGGAAACAAGTTCCTCAATCCTTTGGGTATTAACTGTTGATATAGGAATAAGAACACTAACTGCCGCCACAATTTTTTCTTCCCAGGAAAAGATCGGTGCTGCAATATCGGCTATTCCCTCAGAAATTTCACCCACAGTAATGGCACACCCTTGTTGTTTAATCAATTTTAATTCATTTTCTAACATTTCTTTTGGTAGTGTAGGGTCCATAGAACATAACGAGCTGATTGTTCTATCTTTCAAGGATGATGGGAGATAGGTTAATAGGACCTTATTTGCAGCTCCAATGTGAAGTGGGTTTCGTAGGAGTGATGGATCAATGTTCAGTGCTGAAGTGGGATTATTCCAATTGACAACGATCCCTTCAATGTCTTCGATTACGGTTAGACAGGTACAATGTTTTGCTTTATCTGCTAGTTTTTCCATGATGGGCAAGGAGTTTTGATAAACAGATAGACTATTCCGGAAAGCAAAACCCATTTGAATAAGGTTAAAGCTAAGCCGGAATTTTTTCGTTTCCATGTTTTTTGAAACAAAGCCCGCCTCAGAGAGTGAATTAAGTAATCTGTGTACTGTCTGGACTGGAATTTCTAGTTTTTTACTGATTTCTGTAGCGCTCCATTCCTCCTTATCTTTTTCAGGCTTAATCGCTTCGAGAAGGATTCTTGACTTTTGGATGACACTAGACAAAGTTTTCACTCCTTTCCGATGTCTTCAATGTATTAAAAGTACCGATTTTTACAGGGTGATTATTGTACAAAACGGAACCATCTTTTTGTTTTCGTGTAAGTTGTACTTAAGTGTGAGTCTGTAAAGGAAGCTTCCGGGCTTTCTAATATTATCCTACTATGTGAGAAAACAAGATTGTTTGATTGTGCTTTTTTTGTAACGATAACAATATCTAAAATAATCCATTAAAGAGTTCCGTAAAGGAGGATAAGGAGAACATGGTAAAACAAGAGAGGATACAAGCTGTCGTTTCAGAAGTAATTTATGAAACTCCAAAGGTTAAACGGTTTCGACTAACTCCAGTAAAAGCGGGGTCCTTGCCGAAATTCAGCGCTGGAGCCCATATTACTACCTATTTGGAAAATGAGGGAAAGGAATTAGAGCGACATTATTCATTAATTAGCAATCCAAATCAAACCGATTACTATGAAATTGCCATTAATCGAAACCCTAAATCAAAAGGGGGATCGGTATATTGGCATAATCATGTTCGTACTGGTCAGGAATTGGAAATTAGCTTCCCGAAAAATCAATTTTCCTTAAGCTTTCAGGCAAAGCATCACGTCTTTCTTGCGGCTGGGATTGGTATAACACCTTTCTTGGCAATGGCTGCTGAATTAAAGGCGAAGGGGAAATCATTTGAATTACACTACGCTGCTGCTTCAAAGGAGGCCTGTTCCTTTTTTAATTTTCTCACTACCGAATATCCTCAACAAACGTATTTTTATTTTTCTAATGAGCAAAAGAAAATGGACCCTGGGATTATGATTGGACAAAAAATTGGTTCGCATGTTTATTTTTGCGGTCCAGAATCAATGGTTCATCAGTTTAAAAACGCAGCTTACGGGTTTGGTTATCCTGAAAAAAGTATTCATTATGAACTATTCTCTCCACCTGATTTCGGACCAACTTATCCATTTCAAGTGAATTTAAATAAGAGTAAGAGAGTGTTGAATGTAACAGGGGACGAAAGCCTGCTTGAGACGCTATTGAATAGTGGCGTTAAAGCTCCATATTCGTGCAAAATTGGTGGATGTGGCAGCTGTGAGGTCGGTGTACTTGAAGGTGAGGTTGACCATCGTGATGTCTATCTGACAGAGGAAGAGAAAAAGAATAATAACGTGATCTTAACCTGTGTATCGCGGGGAAAAATCTTGTCCTGGAACTGTAGATAGATAGTTTTTATTTTGTTGCTGGCTTTGGTCAGCTTTTTTGTTTTTTTGGGAATAGAATCCATCATTTTCGTGTGTCTAGCCTGTGATAATTTTAACATTGACCGATAAATTTTGAAATGCGAACGATAAAATCAATAATGCGACCGATAAAATTTCAAATGCGACCGATAAATTCAAAAAAGCGACCGATAAACAAGATTTCGGTCGCTCTACTATTTAAAGCAAGGAAAGATAATGCTTGGTCGTCGGACCTGGTCCTGAAAAATCTGTCAGCATATTCAAGCTTTGAGCTACATCAATTCGCCGATAGGTTTCTGTGACACAACCTCCAGAATTCAATAGCCGCCTGCTTTGGCATAGCTTAACATACATTTCTTTTGGTATTCCTTTCGTACGCTTCAATGAGGCCATCACATATTGCTCCGTTTTAGAACAATTTTGAATTTGAATATCGGCATCCTTAACACGCCCTGTCGGAGAATAGGCAATTGCACTTTTCAGCCTTTGGTTAGCCGTCGTAACCGTTTCTCTTAGAAACATGGCAGCCGTTTGGGGAATGTCCTCGACTAGTAATCTCGTAATACCCTGGCCATTGATTGCTTCGAGAATTTGCTCTGGATCATCTTCAACGATGACTTCTTTATTTGGGGGCCATACATCGAGCCAATAATGATCAAAATGCTGTTTTTCGATATGAAATACATAGTAATCAGGGTAAATCCAAAGCTGGTTATCGTCTTCACCGAGCTGTGTTCGGAAAAAATCATAATAGCGTGTAATTGCTGCCATTAACAAACTGCTTGCCCCTATACTGCCACCGGGTTGACGAACCACAATTCCAATTCGATCTTCCGAATGAAATCCGGGAAAAACGTCATCTATTGTTGCCTTTGTGTCGTCAACTGTAAACGAAAACTGTGTTGAGTTTATGCTATTTGTTGTGTGCATTTGCAATTCTCCTTCCAATTCATTCTCTTATGTATCAATCTTCACATAGAATGAGTGAAATCCCCACCTTGATTTCCTAAATAGTGGGAAATTTTCAATCGATATGACAGAAAATCTTCCAATTACAATCGAGATTTTTAAAAAAATTAGCAAAATGTAAGCTTTTGTTACAAGGAATTTCATTTCATCTCAATGCTCGGGAAAATCGATTTTAAATAAAACATTAAATGTGTGAATATAGAGTCATCCCAATTAGAATATTTAGAATTTTAAAAATTCAAGAATAAGCAGTGGGATTAGAAAAAAATACATTACGAGGTGAAAAGAATGAGCGAAAACACAGTAACAAAAACAGAAGAGTACAACTATTTAAGTCAACAACCTGGTGTTCAATTAATTAAAGCGGGAACGTACCAGAAAAAAGAATTGAACAATTTGCTCGGAATACCGGCATTAAAAAGCCAAATCATTGATGTCCCAATTTGTTCCAAGGAAAATGCACTTTCGATGGGGTATTTCTCAATGCAGCCTTCCGAGGATTTTGAGTTTACCTACACATATTTAGAAGTAAAGGTCATTTTGAAGGGGAAAATTGTTATTCGTGATGATCAAGGAATCAAATATGTGGCTGAAGCTGGAGATGTTTTGATTTTCACTCCAGATACGACTGTTATTTTTGATAAGGAAAGTGATGGAGAAGCAATTTATACAGGTCATCGACTACCTGAGCCTTCATTTATGTAAGATTATCAATATTTCTTGTTAGTATGTAGGATCTGATTTAAAAAGGAGGCAATCGACCAACAGTACAAGGGGGATGGTCGATTGCCCGCAATCAAATGGATAGGGAGTGGGAAGGATGGCAGTTGAAAACACAGTAATAAGTGACGGTGTTATGGAAATACCAGGTTGGTGGAAATGCCCATCAGGTTATGAAAGCCTGCAAAAAGAGGCACATGCACTAGGTCAGAAGGAATTGCTGGCAAGAGCAAAAATATCAGACCAAGAAAGCCAATATCCTGCTGAAAGCTTAAAAGCAATTGCTGAAGCAGGCTGGGGTGCAGTGACGATTCCGGTTGAGGAAGGTGGCCTCGGCAAAGGGATTACCGGATTCGCTGTTCTAGCTGAAAGCTTCGCTCAATATTGTGCTTCCTCGACCATGTGTTGGGTGATGCATACAGCAGCCGTACAAACACTATATGCTGCGGGGTCAACTGAACAACGAAGACGATTCATTCCTCAAGTTTTAAAAGGAGAAATCGGCGCTTTAGCGTTTAGTGAACCAGCGACCGGTGGACATTTTTGGAATGTAGTGAGTTCAGCTCCACGTAGTGGCCAAGGCTATTTATTAAATGCAGATAAATCCTTTGTTACTAGCGCGGGCGAAGCCGATTGGTATATTGTCTGCACGAGTTCACCTGAAAGCATGAATGAGGATAAATTGATGTTCCTCATTGTTGACAACCATCAGGATGGCGTTGAGTGTTTCCCATATTCCGCAATGGGTCTTCGTGGTAATTCCAGCGGGCCAATGAAATTCAAGGATGTGTACGTACCATTAGAAAATCGAATTGGTACGGAAGGTGGAATGCTCTACTATAACGATAATGTTATTGATCCATTGTTCCTTCTGGGGACATCAGCCTGCTGGATTGGCATTGCTCAAGGTGCTTTAAATTCAGCCTTAAATGGTGCGAAGAAAAAAGTACATGCTGATACTGGTAAATCGGTTACAGGCTATCAAGTGATTAGACATGAGTTGGCTAAAGCACAAATCAAAATTGATAGTGCTCGAAGTATGCTTTACCGTGTTACGGAGGAAATGGATCGCAGCCTTGCAAATGGGGAAGAATTGTCTACCTGTTTGTACCCGTTATGGGAGCTAAAGACTCTTGCTGCAGATATGGTGATTGAAGTAACCAATCAAGCGTTGCAAATTTCAGGTGGTAGAGGTTATTTAACCTGGTCAAATTGAAAAATTTGTCCGTGATGGTCGTGCCTGGGCCTTAATGGGACCTACTAACGAGATTTTAAGAGAATGGATTGGCTGTACTTTAATCGAGGTACCTTGGCTCGAGTAGATTGTATTGCTCCATTAGCAACTGATCTGAATTTCGGACGATGATGCTTTGCTAAAAATAACCAATGAAAAGGGGCTTTTGCGATGAGGAAATTATTTACCTGGAGAGTCCCGCTGCTAATCATGATGATGATTTGCTCTTTATTTATTTTTCCTATTGGAGCATTTGCGAAAACGACCACAGCAACGGTTGATAGTGGTGATACCACCTGGATATTAGTAGCGACAGCCATTGTCATGTTCATGCATATTCCGGGACTCGCCCTTTTCTATGGAGGGTTAGTCAGTCAAAAAAACGTCGTATCTACGATGATGCATAGTTTTGCCAGCCTATTAGTGGTAACCGTTGTTTGGGTGCTTTGGGGCTATACCCTTACATACGGAACTGATATTGGCGGGATCATTGGTGGATTAGATTATCTTGGATTTAACGGTGTCGGAGAAGAAGCGACATTTGGAACCTTAACCATTCCACATTATATTTTTGCTATCTTCCAAACGCTGTTTGCCGCGATTACCGTGGCGATCGTCTCTGGCGGAATTGCTGGACGGATCGCCTTTCCTGCCTGGATTCTATTTGCGATCCTATGGCCAACTTTAGTGTATGCTCCAATGGCTCATTGGGTTTGGGGCGGTGGCTGGCTTTCCGGCGTTGGTGAATTAGATTTTGCCGGAGGTACTGTCGTTCATGTTTTATCAGGGGTAAGTGCACTAGTTGCGGCATTAATGATAGGACCTAGACACCGCAAGAATCAAGGTGCACCACATAACCTAGTCTTGTTTCTGATTGGTGCTGGTTCACTGTGGTTTGGCTGGCTCGCCTTTAATGGTGGAAGCGCCCTTGCCTCTGGAGGATTAGCGTCACTTGCATTTGCTAATACACATGTTGCCGCTGGAGCAGGTGGAATTGGCTGGTTAATGATCGAGTGGATCGTTCGCAAACGACCAACATTGGTGGGAGCCGCAACAGGCGCCATCTCTGGATTAGTAGCGATAACTCCAGCTGCAGGCTTCGTCACGATATTATCCGCATTAATTATAGGTTTTTCTGGAGGAATGGTTTGTTATTACGGAGTAAATATCATCAAAGCTCGCTTAAAATATGACGATACATTAGATGCCTTTGGTGTCCATGGGATCGGGGGAATTTGGGGAGCTTTAGTAACAGGATTCTTTGCAACGAAGGAGGTCAATCCTGCGGGCGGTGATGGCTTGTTCTATGGACATCCTGAACAGGTGCTGCACCAGCTAATGGGAATCGGTGTCACTTTAGTTTTAGCGACTGTCGGAACCTTCATTATCTTAAAATTCATTAGTTTGTTTACTCCACTTCGTGTAAGTGAGGAAGAGGAATTAATGGGCTTGGATCTTAGCTTCCATGAAGAACCTGCTTACAATCATACGACTCAACCAACAACAGACGTTCAAAATCCAAAGACTGTAACCAATCCGGCGATGATCTCTGAACAATCAATAAGTGGGTAGTTCAAAAAAGGAAAGGTCATGACATGAAAGGGGGGATTGCCTTGATCGTTCATAATGATCAATCCTTGCACCTTCCTGCATCTGTTTTAACAATTGGAGCATTAGATGGGGTTCATATCGGGCATCAAACCTTAATTAACAGGGCGAAAAAACGTGCTAAGGAATTGAAGGTACCTTTGGTGGTGTATACATTTGACCCACCGCCAAAGGTGTATTTTTTTAATAATCGTTTTTTAACGACTTTGCCAGAGAAGCTGAAACGACTATCCATTCTCGAAGCTGATCATGTGGTTGTCGCCTCCTTTGACTCAGGGTATCTTAATCGGGAGGCGAGCTCGTTCCTTGACGAGCTTAGTCTCTTAAATCCAATGGAGATCTGGACTGGACCAGATTTCCACTTTGGTAAAAATAAACAAGGAGATGTTTACACCCTTAGCGAGTGTTTTTCAGTTCATGTCCTTGAGCCTGTTCGCTGCCGATTAGGGGACATTGTTTCTTCCAGTCGAATTCGACAGCTTCTTGATGAAAAGCGCTTTTTAGAAGCTGAACTTTTGTTAGGGTGGCAGACTCTTGCGGGTAAACAAGATCAAGTGACGTTTAGTTTTAATTGATAACTTTAAAACAAGTCCAATATGAAAGGAGCCCTTTATCATGTCTACAAAGAGTACCCCATTATTAGAATTAGCCCAACAGCCGCTTATTTCTCGCTTTCCTTTCCCTTTTAAAGGTGATTCCTACCGTTATTCAAATAACTCAGTTAGCTTAGAATCAGGGGATATTATCACGATTACACCAGAGTACTTTGAAGAAATAGGAAAGAAACGAGAGTTATTAACAACCCATCATCGTCGTACTTACCAGTCTCTTCCGCATACGCTTGATGCCCAGTGGGAAAGTTTGGAATTAATTATCAATGAACTTTGTTTGAATTACCCAGACTATTTCTCGGTAGAAAAAAATGGGGACCATTGGGTTTTTGAAAATCATCTCCTGAAGGAAAAATCAGCTTTTGTATTTGGTGAGGCATCGTCACTTCCATACGAACCGTTAGATTTTATCGGCCGACATGTACAGGAGGATTTATTTTACATTTCAGAGCGGGATGGAGATTTATATATGGATGCAGGTCAGCTTTGTTTTCCTGCAAACTGGTCAATTGTCTTTAATATCGGGATGACCTTTACCCAGTGGCATTCACCCGTTCCTCATTTTTCTGATAGTGGAATGAGTGAACGAGTCAAGAAGTTTTTAATGAAAATGGAAGCGGGAAAACCATGGACTCGTCTGAATTGGACTTTGACAGTTGAGCCAATCTTAGATACTTTCCCAGAAACCTTTGGGGAATGGGGTGTGAAGAAAGAGGCGATTACCTCAAATAATGCTGGTGAGTTAGTCCATTTGCGAACAGAGGATCAGCGCTTATTTCGTTTACCGGGAAGCAATGGGATTTTATTCAGTATTCATACCCATCTGTTACCGCTAGCAGAGCTAAGAAAAAATGAAGCTTGGTTGCGTCAGTTTTACAATGTATTACTTGATATACCAGATTATATGTCTGAGTATAAAGGCTTTAGCTCTTATAAAGATAAATTGTTAGCCTTTTTAGATAGGGAGATTTCAAGACTTGAAATGGGAAGGTGTGCCAATGAATAAGCTTGAAGATAAGCCAATCATCGATCATACTACCTTGAAACAGGTGCGAAGTATTTGTTTTATTGGGAACATGTCAAGCTTTGAAGCAAAGGTGCTTATCGAACAGTTAAAAATCGACCTGGAAACTGTAACGATTTACTTCACTAGTAATAAGAAGAGCGACAACTCGGTGCTAGATTTCACCGAAAAGCTTGGTGTAGAAGTTGCGTTTCTTCAGGATTATTATCCCGAAATGGTCACTCCTATCCTATCAAAGGCCAAAATGGGAACCAAACTGTATTTAATCGGTGAATGGAAAATGGTTTTGGACATAAAGCAGCAGGCATTGGAATTCGGTTTTACCGAAGAAGAAATCATTGCTAAGGGAATTGGAGAAAAAGAAGAGCACGTTTTTTGTGTGAAGTGTTACCATATCAATAAAAAAACGGAAAAAACCGTGATAAGATGCGAAAAATGTCAGCAAAAGTTAGATGTCTCAGCTCATTACTCAAAACGCCATGATGCCTATCTTGGGTTTATCTCGCTTTAGGTAGTTATTTACTAAAAAAAAACTCCAAGTCATCAATCTTGGAGTTTTTCAATCTACTAGCTTTTAGCCGGAGAGAATATCTCACGGTTTTTGACATATTGATAAATATTTGTTGCCAATTGAATATTGAATATCTCCTTGTTATTTGTCAAATCAATCGAGAGGATCTCCTCGATCCGTTTTAACCGATAATTTAATGTGTTTGAGTGGATGTGTAGGGCATCAGCTGTTTTCTTCATATTTTGATTTTGTTCAAAATAAACAAACAGTGTTAGCAGTAATTCGCCCTTTCGTAACCGTTCATATTCAATCAGCGATCCGAGCACCTCTTGGGTGAAATCAATTAATTCTTCTTCAGAATTATGTAGGATGAATCGCTGAACGCCAAGATCAGTATAACTGAGGACATTATCTTCAAAATGATAGTTTTCCATAAAATTTATGCATTTTGTCGCATCTTTAAAGGATTGGTGTCCATAAATAAGACCCGATTTTACACGGCCTATTCCAATCGATCCTTCAATGTCATATTTTAAATTCATATCCTTTAAGTAATTTTTCGCTAACATCTTTAATTGGGCGGTAATCGCCGAAGCCACCTGCTTAGAGTCGTAGGAAAGCAACAGGACGATTTGCTGATCAATTGTAACGGCCATCCCATGGGGATTATGATCAAGGAAGATTTGATTGGCATAATGTAGTAGATTTCTCATCATGTTTTCTTTATTGGTCCGAAGTTTAGTGGAATTCTCAAAATTAATCATTAATGTTACATAGTTTCGATTCGGATCAAGATGTAAATTCTTCGCTTGTTGAAGGAGTGTTTCATCCATATGCCCTGAAAAGAGCTTACTCACAAATTCTCCCCGTAATCTTTGCTGTGTATCAAAAACCGCTTGTTCTTTCACAAGCTCAAGTGATATGACGGTACAAGCATGCTCCAATGCAGCAATATCCAACTCTCCCATTTTTTGTTTTGATAAAATAAGTAGAATTCCCAATGATTTAGGCTTGGACCCAAGCGATAGGGCAACCAATTGGTATGATTCTCCATATAGTTCGATTTCAGTAACAGAGCGGGAGTTTTCAAGCGAAAGAATGATTTTGATCGCCTGTAGTTTAATATAATTAATCATCTCGGTTGAGAGAGAAGAATTATAGGCTGAAGCAATTAATTCCCCAAGGTCATCGAATAATAGCGTGGGTTGTCCAGTCGTTTGATGAATATAATTCATAATTGATTGAAGACCTTCACCGTTCAAAACAAGATTTGCTAGATTCGTGTGGATCTCTATCGAATTAGAGAGTTTTTGAACTGTTTTTTCTTTTTCTTGATAAAGACTAGATTTATCCAACGCAATAGCTGCCTGATGGGTGATTGCTTCAAGAAGATTTAAGTCTTCTTGCTTAAAGGTTAAGTTGTGCTGGAAAGAATCTAATGTTATGACGCCAATGCATTCACCTTTTAGCATAATAGGCGCAGATATAACCGAGGTAAAATGAAAACTGTTAGGAATCGACCTATCTAATAGAAGACGATTGTGTGGTGCTAAGGTCGAAAGTGCCTTTTTTATTTCTTCTTTATTAGGATATGTAAAGCATTTTTGAGCTTTAAACGTCATCCCTGTCATCGACTCGCCAGGCTTAAGTTTAATTTGTCTGAAAATCTGTGGATAAAAATTCCCTTGAGCAGACTGGGCAATTAGGTAGCCTTCCTCCTTATTATATAACCAGAAGGAGCCTCCACCTGCGGCCTCAACAACAGAGATCGTTTCAATCATAATGGAATCAATAATCGTTTCGATATCGAATGATGAGTTAATGACGTTGGAAACATGAATCAATGACTTCAACTGACGGTGTGTTAATGTATCTTGCAAATTCTATCATCCTTATCTGTTGTGTAATTTAGGAAAATAATACAAATTTGTGTTTTTGTGTAAATAACACAAATTTCATTCGTTGATATTCAGAGGATTGAACATAGCATTCTATTTTCTTATTGCTATAATTATAAGAAAGTTTAGAAAATAATGAAAGGAGCTGATAATAAAGGTTTTAGAGGGAATTTGACAAAATCTTTTATCGATAAGAGTGGGAGAAATTATTATTTTGCAGTAATTTGGATAATGATGTCGAAAAGAGTCAGAATATTAAGAAAAAGGAGATGCAGATAGATGAACTTTGATTTAACTAAAGAACAAGAAATGATTCGGAAATTAATTCGTGATTTTTCAGAAGCAGAGGTTGCACCAGGGGCTGATGATCGTGATCGAACAGGAGAATTCCCAAAAGAAATCTTTGCGAAATTATCAGAGTTAGGAATCATGGGACTTCCTTTCCCAGAACAATATGGCGGTGGCGATGCCGATACGACAAGCTTTGCGATTGTAGTAGAAGAATTAAGTCGAGTCTGTGGATCAACAGGAATTACATATTCCGCTCATATTTCACTAGGCGGAGCTCCACTGAACTTATTTGGTACACATGAACAAAAGGAGAAATATTTAACGCCAATTTGTACAGGAGAATCCTTCGGTGCATTTGGATTAACTGAGCCAAATGCAGGTTCTGATGCTAGTGGTACACAAACAACAGCTGTTCTTGATGGAGATGAGTGGGTATTAAACGGATCAAAATGCTTCATTACAAATGCAAGCTATGCTAAGCATTTAGCGGTAACGGCTGTTACAGACCGTTCAAAAGGAATTAATGGAATTAGTGCCTTCATCGTTCCAACTGATGCACCAGGCTTCACTGTAATCAGCAATTATGAAAAAATGGGTCTTCATTCTTCAAATACAACTGAGTTAATTTTGGAAAATGTACGTATTCCGAAAGAAAACCTTCTTGGTGTAGAAGGAAACGGCTACAAGCAGTTCTTAGCGACACTTGATGGTGGAAGAATTGGAATTGGTGCGATGGCAGTTGGACTTGCTCAAGGTGCTTATGAAAAATCACTACAATATGCACAAGAACGCAAGCAATTTGGAAAAAGCCTATCAAACTTCCAGGCTATTCAGTTTAAATTAGCTGATATGGCAATGAACATTGACTTAGCTCGTACAGCTGTATACAAAGCTGCATGGTTAAAGGACCAAGGACGCAACTTTAAGAAAGAAGCAGCCTATGCAAAATTATTCGCTTCTGAAATTTGTATGCGTGTCTGTGATCAAGCCGTTCAAATTCATGGTGGCTATGGTTATATGAAAGAATATCAAGTCGAAAGATTCTTCCGTGACGCAAAATTACTAGAAATCGGAGAAGGCACATCCGAAGTACAACGCATGGTAATTGCAAAACAAATCGGGTGCTAAATCGAAAAGCATGATGGGTTAAACAAATGCTAAAGAGAAAGCGCTTACGGCACTTTCTCTACTCCTTATCTTGCGTTGAAACTAAAAAATTATTAAGAGGTGGGTCTTCAGTATGGGTGAGATTTTGAATGTTACGGTTGGGAAATTGTTAGAAAACATTGCAATCGAAAGACCAAATCATGAAGCATTGGTCTATCCTGATCGAAATCTGCGCTATACGTATAAACAATTTGATGAGCTTTGCCGGAAAGTTGCAAAAGGCTATATGAAACTCGGGCTTGATAAAGGCGACCATATGGCAATTTGGTCTACAAATTATCCTGAATGGGTGACGACACAATTTGCAACTGGAAAAATGGGAGCCGTACTCGTAACCGTTAATACAAGCTACCAAACTTCAGAGCTTGAGTATCTATTAAAACAATCTGACTCAACGACATTAGTCTTAATGGAATCCTACCGAGGTACATCCTATATTGACATCGTTTATGATATTGTCCCTGAGTTAAAAACCTCTGAACCAGGTCAACTGAATTCAGAGAAACTACCATTCTTAAAGAATGTTGTCGTTCTAGGAGAAACACGTTACCCAGGGATGTACCTTTGGTCTGACTTACTAGAAATGGCTGAAGAGATTAGTGATGAATTACTAGATGCAAGAATGAACTCCCTCGAGCCCGGATGATGTCATCAATATGCAATATACATCAGGCACAACCGGATTTCCAAAAGGAGTTATGCTAACGCATCTTAATCTTGTAAATAATGCAGTAAATGTGGCAGCTTGTATGAATTTAACCCATAACGATCGCATGTGTATTCCAGTCCCATTCTTCCATTGTTTTGGTTGTGTTCTTGGAACGCTTACTTGTGTGACTGCGGGCGCAACAATGGTTCCAACTCAGGAATTTGATGTATTAAAGGTGTTACAGGCTGTACAAGACGAAAAATGTACGGCGCTACATGGGGTTCCGACCATGTTTATTGCCGAATTAAACCATCCAGAGTTTAGTAAGTTTGACTTATCATCATTACGAACAGGTATTATGGCAGGTTCTCCATGTCCTGAAGAAGTGATGAAGGCTGTTACCGAAACAATGGGTGCAAGTGAAATTACGATCACTTATGGTCAAACAGAATCTTCTCCTGGAATCACGATGACACGCACCAATGATCCAATTGAATTACGCGTCGGTTCAGTTGGACGGGCAATGCCAAATGTAGAAGTGAAAATTGTGGATCCAACAACTAATGAAGAAGTTCCATTTGGGGAACAAGGAGAGCTTTGCACCCGAGGTTATCACGTAATGAAGGGTTATTATAAAAATCCTAGTGCTACAGCTGATGCAATTGATGAAGACAACTGGTTACATACCGGCGACCTAGCTGTTATGGATGAGAATGGCTATTGCAAAATTACCTGGTCGCTTAAAAGATATGATTATCCGTGGCGGTGAAAATATCTACCCACGTGAAATTGAAGAGTTTTTATATAAACATCCAAAGGTTCTTGATGTACAAGTTGTCGGAATACCGGATCCAAAATTCGGTGAAGAAGTGATGGCGTGGATCCAGTTAAAAGAGGATTGTATGGCCACAGCAGAAGAAATTCGTGAATATTGCAAAGGAAAAATCGCTCGGTATAAAATTCCTAAATTTATTGAGTTTTGTGAATCATTCCCAATGACTGCATCTGGTAAAATTCAAAAATTCAAGCTTAGAGAAGAGGCACAAAAAGCATTAAATCTACTCAAATAATCAAGAAATGGGTGAAAAATCGATGTTTGATAAGGTTCTAATCGCAAACCGCGGTGAAATTGCAGCACGTGTTATTCGTACTTGTAAAGCGTTAGGAATTTCCACAGTGGGAGTCTATTCAGAAGCAGATGCCGATGCCCCACATATTCGTCTTGCAGATGAAACTTATTTCATTGGTGGCTCACGAGTAGCCGAGAGCTATTTAAATGTTGAAAAAATATTAGAGGTAGCCAGATTATCAGGAGCCAAAGCGGTTCATCCCGGATACGGATTACTGTCTGAAAATGCAGAATTTGCGCGCCGCTGTGAAGAAGAGGGACTGGTGTTCATCGGTCCGTCTCCAAAGGTCATTTCGCAAATGGGCAGTAAGATCGAATCACGCAAGGCGATGGAAGAAGCCGGAGTTCCAGTTGTACCAGGGATAACCTATCCACTTAAAGACGCTGAAGAAGCTGTTCAGGTGGCAAACACAATTGGATATCCAGTGATGCTGAAAGCTTCTGCGGGTGGTGGCGGCATTGGCATGCAAATCGTACGCAGTGATGATGAAATTCGTAAGGCGTTTGAGGGGAACCAAAAACGTGCAACCGACTTTTTCGGTGATGGGGCAATGTATGTTGAGAAATATGTTGAAAACCCAAGACATATTGAGATTCAAATCCTAGCAGATCATTTAGGCAATACCGTCTACTTATGGGAACGTGAGTGTTCAATTCAACGTCGCCATCAAAAGGTGGTTGAAGAGGCCCCGTCATCCTTTTTAACAGAAGAGACTCGAAAGAAAATGGGTGAGGCTGCTGTTACCGCAGCCAAAGCGATTGGATACGAGAACGCTGGTACCATTGAGTTTCTTGTCGATGAAGAACAAAATTTCTATTTTTTAGAAATGAACACGAGACTTCAAGTAGAACATCCTGTGACAGAGGAAATAACGGGGTTAGATCTAGTAGCTGAGCAACTTCGAATTGCAAATGGTGAAGCGCTGCCTTTTAAACAAGAAGATGTAAAACGTGAAGGTCATGCCATTGAAGTGAGAATCTATGCCGAGGACCCGAAGACATTCTTCCCATCTCCAGGAAAAATTACAAAATTAGTTTTACCTCAGGGTTCGAATGTCCGGCATGAATTAGCGATTCATGATGAATCTGCTGTTACCCCTTTTTATGATCCGATGATTGCAAAGCTTGTTGTAAAAGGAAGCAGTCGAGATGAGGCGATCGAAGCGATGCAAGCAGCATTAGAGAATTATTTAGTGGAAGGAATTAAGACTAATATTCCGATGCTACAAGAGGTAATCGCCCATCCAGCGTTTCGTTCTGGCGATACGCAAACAAATTTTGTAGAGAAGCATTTACGACCAATTAAAAAGTCCGCGAAGCGCGTGAAATAGGAGGAAAAAAGATGAGTGAAATTATTGCGAGCATGGCAGGAAATGTATGGAAAGTATTAGTGAAGCCAGGTGACCAAGTTGAGGAAGACCAGGATGTTGTAATCTTGGAATCGATGAAAATGGAAATTCCAATTGCTGCAGAGTTTGAGGGAACTGTAATAGAAGTGAAAATTAATGAAGGTGATTTTGTTAACGAAGGCGACGTCATTGTTATAGTGGAAGATTAATAAAAAAATATAGTCTAAATTGTAATTTAACTAGGTGAAAGATAGAAAAGTTTAGTGCAAGCTTCCCGCATACTAGGAGAACCATTTACGTTGTGGGAGCTTGGGCTTTCTGTTAAGGAGGACTTCTGATGAACTGGCCAAAAGCTGTCACGATAAAAGAAGTAGGCCCAAGAGACGGACTGCAAAACGAAAAGGTGTTTATACCAACAGAGGATAAGATTGCTTGGATCAATCAACTATCGGAAACAGGGCTTAAGCACATTGAAATTACTTCTTTTGTCAATCCAAAATGGATACCAGCCCTTTCTGATGCAGTTGCGGTTACAACAGGGATCAAGCGAGCTCCTGGAATAATTTACTCAGCACTTGTCCCCAATCAACAAGGGTTAGAACGGGCACTTGCTGCTGGTATCGATGAAGTAGCTGTATTTATGTCAGCGAGTGAAACTCATAATCTAAAAAATATTAATAAATCGATTGATCAAACCTTTCCAATTTTAAAAGGATTAGTCCAAGATTCGATTCTAGCAGGGAAACTTACACGAGGATATGTATCGACTGTATTTGGATGTCCATATGAAGGCAATGTTGATATTGAGCAAGTGGTAAGAGTATCGGAAGCGTTGTTTGAAATGGGCATTGATGACCTTTCACTGGGCGATACAATCGGTGTGGCCAATCCAAAGCAGGTCCAAGAGGTGTTGGAGGTTCTACTGAAACGGTTCCCTGTCGAGAAATTAGCGATGCATTTTCATGATACTCGCGGCACAGCCTTAGCCAATATTTTAGTTTCATTAGATATGGGCATCACTACGTTTGATAGCTCACTCGGCGGGTTAGGGGGCTGCCCGTATGCACCTGGGGCCTCAGGAAATGTCGCAACAGATGATTTAATTTATATGCTTTCAGGAATGGGAATTGAAACGGGAATCAACCAGGAGAAACTATTAAACTCATCCCGTTTTATTCAAGGGAAAATCGGAAAGCCTTTACCGAGTAAAAGTCTACAGGTAGCTTGCTCGGCTGTAGGTCAGGATTGATAGATACTAGGAGGGAAGCAGATGACAAACCCTGTATTAGTAACAAAAACAGATGGCATTGCACTTATTACATTGAATCGTGCTCAAGCTGCCAATGCGTTATCTGTGCAAATGCTCAAGTTTCTTCAAGAAACGATTAATGAAATAAAATTCGATAAAAGTGTGCGCTGTGTCATTATTACTGGTGCAGGAGAAAAGGCGTTCTGTGCAGGGGCAGATTTGAAGGAACGAGCAGGAATGGATCCTGTAGAAGTCCGCAAAACGGTTTCGCTCATCCGCAGCAATATTAATGGAATAGAAGCCTTGCCACAGCCAGTGATTGCGGCAGTAAATGGAGTAGCCTTTGGTGGAGGAACGGAACTGGCGCTTGCATGCGACATTCGCATCGCTTCCGAAACAGCCAAGATGGGCTTAACTGAAACCGCGCTTGGGATCATTCCAGGAGCAGGTGGGACTCAGCGTTTACCACGCTTAATTGGGAAGGGCCGTGCGAAAGAGCTTATCTTCACGGCACGACGGATTGACGCTTGGGAAGCACGAGAAATCGGCTTAGTCGAGTACGTAACACCAGCACAATCCTTAATCCAAAAAGCATTCGAAATCGCGAATCAAATTGTTCGCAATGGTCCAATCGCTATTAGCCAAGCAAAATTTGCAATCGACAAAGGCTATGATGTCGATTTGAATACAGGTTTATCAATTGAACAAAACGCCTATGAAATCACGATCCCAACGAAGGATCGCTTAGAAGGCTTACAAGCGTTTAAAGAAAAAAGACCACCAGTGTACGTCGGAGAATAAAAGATTACTAGAGGGAGGAAATACAATGTCAATCGATATGCAACCTCTTCAAAAAACACTTGAGGAAAGAGTAAACAAAATTAAACAGGGCGGTGCCCCTAAATATCATGAGAAA
The DNA here is from genome assembly GCF_033449965.1 of Bacillus sp. T3. NCBI lineage: Bacteria > Bacillati > Bacillota > Bacilli > Caryophanales > Bacillaceae > Bacillus > Bacillus sp. T3. Next base: position 3,131,756 of record NZ_CP137761.1, on the reverse strand, counting down.
AACCAAGAACAAGGGAAATTATTTGTCCGAGATCGCTTAAAACTTTTATTCGATCCCGGCTTTGAGCTAGAGGATGCGTTATTTGCTAATTGTATGGCGGGAGATCTTCCAGCTGATGGAGTTTACACTGGTATGGGGAAAATCAATGGCCAGTTAGTATGTGTCATGGCGAATGATTCAACGATTAAAGCTGGATCATGGGGAGCCCGGACAGTTGAAAAAATCATTCGTATCCAAGAAACTGCGGAGAAGCTTCGTGTTCCTTTACTTTATCTAGTCGATTCAGCTGGCGCTCGAATCACTGACCAAGTGGAAATGTTCCCAGGTCGACGGGGTGCCGGACGAATTTTCTATAACCAAGTGAAGTTTTCCGGTAAAGTTCCACAAGTTTGTATCCTTTTCGGACCATCTGCAGCTGGTGGCGCGTATATCCCTGCATTTTGTGACATCGTCATCATGGTTGATAAAAATGCTTCCATGTACCTGGGTTCACCACGAATGGCTGAAGAAGTGATTGGTGAAAAGGTGACGTTAGAACAAATGGGCGGTGCACGCATGCATTGTTCCGTATCTGGCTGTGGGGATGTCCTTGCAAAAAATGAGGAAGATGCCATTGCTCTTGCACGTAATTATCTCTCGTTTTTCCCGGCTAATTTCTCAGAAAAACCGCCAGTGAAAGAGGCTGTTGCGCCGAAAGAATTAAAGAAGCCATTAGAAGAAATCATCCCAACAAACCAGAACTCTGCGTTCAATATGATGGATGTAATCAACGGAATTATTGATGAAGGCTCGTTCTTTGAGGTTAAGAAGCTATTCGCTGGTGAACTCATCACTGGACTTGCTCGTATCGATGGAAAGCCAGTTGGGATCCTTGCGAACCAACCACGCGTTAAAGGCGGAGTGTTATTCCATGATACAGCCGATAAAGCAGCGAAATTTATTAATCTTTGTGATGCCTTCCATATTCCGCTTTTATTTCTAGTTGATGTGCCAGGCTTCATGATAGGAACAGCAGTAGAACGTGCCGGTATCATTCGTCATGGAGCGAAAATGATTTCGGCCATGTCTGAAGCATCCGTTCCAAAGATCTCCGTAATCGTACGTAAGGCATATGGTGCTGGCCTTTATGCGATGGCGGGTCCAGCCTTCGAACCAGATGCAGTTTTGGCATTACCGACTGCTTCAATTGCTGTTATGGGGCCTGAAGCTGCCGTCAATGCCGTTTATGCTAATAAAATTGCGGCATTACCTGAAGAAGAGCGTTCAGCCTTTATCGCCGAAAAACGAGAGGAATACAAAGAGGATATCGATCTTTATCGCCTAGCTTCTGAAATGGTTATCGATGGAATTATCCCGGCAAGTTCATTACGCGATGAGCTAATCAAGCGTTACGAAGCATACTCATCAAAATACTTAATCTTCTCAGAACGCAAACACCCAGTTTATCCAGTTTAATTTTAGTGAGCTTGAATATGAAAAGGAGGTATACGTTGTGACAAATGGAAAAATTGTCAGCTCGTTTGAAGAAGCTGTGAAGGATATAAAAGATGGTGCCACGTTGATAGTCGGTGGATTTGGCCTATGCGGTATTCCAGAAAAGGCTATTTTGGCGTTACGAGATCAAGGAACAAAGGACTTAACCGTCGTCAGCAACAACTGTGGTGTGGATGATTGGGGCTTAGGATTATTGTTAGCTAATAAGCAGATTAAGAAGATGATCTCCTCGTATGTTGGTGAAAACAAAATATTTGAGCAGCAATTTCTTAGCGGTGAACTGGAGGTAGAGCTTGTCCCACAAGGTACTTTAGCCGAGCGCATTCGTGCTGGCGGTGCTGGTATCCCGGGTTTTATACAGCAACCGGGGTTGGCACACCAATCGCTGAAGGCAAAGAACATAAAGAATTCAATGGCAGAACGTATTTGTTGGAAGAAGGAATTGTCGGCGATTTTGCCTTAGTGAAAGCATGGAAAGCAGATCCACTTGGCAATCTAGTTTTCCGCAAAACCGCTCGTAATTTTAACCCAATGGCAGCAACTGCTGGAAAAATCACGATAGCAGAGGTTGAGGAAATCGTCGGTGTAGGAGAACTTGATCCAGACGAAATTCACACACCGGGTATTTATGTTCAACGTGTTCTATTAGGGACGAATTACGAAAAACGGATTGAAAGACGGACAGTAGTACAGGTATAAGAGCTTGTTCATAAATAATTGATAGACGAGGAGAGAGTTTATAATGGATACACGCCAAATCATCGTCAAACGTGCGGTACAAGAAATTAAAGACGGTATGAACGTTAATCTTGGAATAGGCATCCCAACCTTAATTGCTAACGAGATTCCAAGTGAATACAATGTGTTGCTGCAATCAGAAAACGGCCTACTAGGAATTGGCCCTTATCCCGTTGCGGGACAAGAAGATCCTGACTTAATCAATGCCGGTAAAGAAACCGTAACGGCAGTCCCAAGTGCTTCCTATTTTGACAGCGCAGAATCGTTCGCAATGATTCGCGGCGGTCATATCGATCTAGCCATCCTAGGTGGAATGGAAGTTTCGGAATCTGGGGACTTAGCAAACTGGATGATTCCAGGGAAAATGATCAAGGGCATGGGCGGTGCGATGGACCTAGTGAATGGAGCAAAACGAGTGGTCGTTATCATGGAGCATGTCAACAAGCACGGTGAATCAAAAGTCAAGAAAGAATGTACATTACCTTTAACTGGAAAGCAAGTCGTCCATCGTTTAATCACGGACTTAGCTGTATTTGATTTTACTCCAGAAGGAATGGTCCTTGTGGAAACGCAAAATGGCGTATCCGTTGAAGAAGTCATTCAAAAAACAGAGGCAAGTTTTACGGTTGGAGTAAATCTTTCAATGAACTAATGTATCTTAAGGGCTGATTCCTAATACAGGAACAGTCCTTTTTTTGAGATAATAAATTGGCTATGTTAAAGAACAGTGTTGATTTTTGAGCACTCTGTTGATTGGAGCGGAAGGTGCGAGACTCCTGCGGGAGAAGGTGTCAGGGGAGACCCCACAGGCGCTAGGGCGCCGAGGAGGCTCCAGACTCCCCGCGGAAAGGGAGCACCTGGAGTGGAAATCAACAGATAAATTTAACAAAGGCTATTAATAAGCCATAATTTAAGACAATTTTTCGACGAAATAGGTTATACTGTTGATGTTCCGTATGGAGAGAGATAGGAGGATTTAACACAATGGTACCTGATTTTAATGATGCTTATATTGAAAGACTGGATAAGGAAACTGAAGAGGTTCTCGGCAAAGAAACGGCCTCATTTTTAGAACAACACATTACATATTTTAAAAACCATTTGAATGAGTTTATGTACTTAGAGTCACCAGCCTTTGAACAAAAAAATGTCGACGCTGTTTCCTTTGAAGTGGATGATGTATTTCGTACATATACAGTGTTGCTTGGTTTAAAACTGCAAAAGAAGTATCAGCCAACGATTAAAGAATTTTTGAATGCTAATCTTCGTGGTGAGGATGCTCAAGTGAGCTTAATGTTTAATGGAGATGATGGATTATGGGATTTGAATCTATCGTTAGATCATGTTGAGGGTTTTCGGGAAGAAATGACGATTGGTGAAGCGTATCAATTGGTTTATGATTTAATTGCGAAGTTGGTTGGAAGCATTAAATAGGTAACTTACAGGACAAGGCGCTATGCTAATTTTAAATTTTTGCATAGCGCCATATTTCATTTTCACGTATTTTTTGTATTTTACCTTGAACCTCCAAATAATCTAAATGGCCAATAATCTCAGACATGACAAGGGAAAAATTAGTAGAATATCTTTTCTTATAAATGGATTGAGCCAGCTCGCTTCCGGTTTTGACCCCTGAATCAATTAAACTCAGGATTCGGTCTGATTTTTCCTCAATCCGGTCCAATCTCTTCATTATTAGATGCTCAGGTTGGGTAATATTTTTACCATGACCTGAAAAGACAAAAAGTGGCTTGAGTGCTAACACCGACTTTAGGGAATGGATGTGTTGACTCAGTGTATGGATTCTGTTTCCATTGCAGTCTGGTTCGACAATTGCATTACTAGCAATATGATCAATTAATAAATCCCCAACAAACAGCCAACGATGGTCCTTGTTGAAAAAGGCGAGTTGATCCGGTGCATGCCCCGGGACAGGAAGGACAAGAAAGTCAAACAGATTCCTTTCTTTTATTTCGATAATTTCACATTGTAGTGCTTGGTCTTTATTTTTTTGAATGGCTTCCTTTAAAAAATGGACTTGTGCTACCCCCAGCTCTCCGCAACCCATCTCAGAATAAAGCTTCGAAAAAAATTCAATTCTCATTTTTAAAAAGTTCTCATCTCGCTTTAAGCGGGGGATGGAACTAGGTGATGCGTACACTGGTATCGGATGCTTTGAAACGATTGGATTCACGAGTCCGATGTGGTCAGCATGATGGTGCGTCAGAATAATTTCGGTAAGATCCTCTAGTTCTAGATCATTTTGAGCCAATGTGCTCAGCAACGTATCCCAGCAAGGTTCATTATTATAACCAGCGTCGATAAGTGAGAGCGACTTCCCGTGTTTGATTAAATAAAAATTTATGCTTTTTAGACCAGTCTCGATTGATACGTGAATAGGAATTATTTCGACTCCATTTTCTTTAAAAACAACCACGCTCATCACCTCAACCTTATAATAGTTTTTTTCAAAAAATGGATAGCTGCTGGGTGCAGCTATCCTGGATGTTTATTTGGATAACATTTTGTCTAAATGGGCGATGATGGCATCGCGATTGCCGGATATTTGTGCTTCACGAGCTTGATCCTTTGCTATTTTATCTACTGCTTTCGTATAAACTTCCTGCTCTTGGGCTTGCGGAATGACGACTACCCCATCTGCATCGCCAACAAGGATGTCCCCAGGATGTATTACTTGGCCGCCACATGAAATAGGAATATTAATCTCACCAACACCGGCTTTACCGCTAGCGGCAACTGTAGTTCCTTTAGAGAATACTGGGAAATTCAATTCCTTAATTCCAATAATATCACGAATCACACCATCTACAACAATTGCGCCAACGCCCATTGTTTGTGCCATGCCGACAACAAAATCTCCTGCCATTGCCCAGGTATTGATCGCCTTTTGCGTCAATAATGATGATGTCGCCTTCTTTTGCATTTCTGATTGCTTTTTGAACAGCAAGGTTATCACCAACAGCTGTTTTCACGGTCAATGCGCGACCTGCAAATTTATATTCTTCCTTCAAAGGTTTAATCGTTGAATCCAGATTACTGAGTCCGTCCATTGCATCAGAAATTGCGGTAGTGGGAATGCTTTGAAATTTCGCTACTAGTTCATCCATTGTTCAAGCTCCTATCTTAACTTTTTTTGTCCTAATAATTATACATTATTCTGATAAAATTGAAAATTATGAAAAAATTATCCATCGTGATAAGGAAAATGAATAACATGGATAAAATGAAATATCGTTTACTGAAATGATTATGTTATAATCACCAATAGACCCATGGGAAGGAGGCCGGTATGAATATACGGTTAAATCGCAAAATCATTCAAGATCGATGTGGAACAGTCTCCTTCAAAAGAGGAGACTCTTTTTGTCGTGAAAATAAGGTGAAGTTTTTACTATATAACCAAACAGCTTGCGAGGCTGTGGTCCAAGGGAAAGAGGATTTCACAGTTAAAATAGTACGTAAAGCCGATGGTGATTTTCTAGCAAGCTGTAGCTGTCCAAAGCTGGCTTCTTATCAAAAGGACTGCCAGCATATTGCAGCTGTTTTACTGTCACTTTATGAAAATCAACAACAAGGAACAACACCACAGATAGCATACAATATTCAGACAGTACAAGATAATGAAGTAATCGCAGATGATATTGTTCAACTTTTTACTGCACGACCTCAACGTGGTAGCGCACGCCAGCTTCACTTTGAAAATAGAAGGATGGTCGATGTTAGTTTTCTATATAAACCAATAAAACTTGAAAACGATATAAATATGTTAGGAATCGAAATGAAGATTGGATCGGTGAAGGTTAAAAATATCCGTTACTTCTTGAAAATGGTTGGGGCCGGAAAAGGATATGATTTATCACCGACGATGCAATATGACCCCAGTGTTCATTGTTTTCAAATTGAAAATGATGCGGTAATTCAGCAATTGACTAGACTGATTGAAGATGAAATGACTATTTCAAATATGAACCAAAGCACGATGAACGATGAAATAGACCAAGCTGTTTTAGCAATCCCACCAGCTGCTTGGGAAAGACTGTTGCCATTTTTAAGTAAAATCCCTAAGATTGCGCTTGAATATCAGGATGCACTTTACGAAGGTATCCAAATTGAACACGGACCTCTTCCATTACAATTTGATTTGGATGAGGGTAGTGATTCAACGTATGTAATGAAAATTGATGGATTACAACAGCTTCTTATTTTGGAGTCGTATCTAGCGGTACTTGCTAAGGGAAAGTTTTATAAAGTAAATCAAGATGACTGTCAAAGATTAACTTATTTCCAGCAATTATTGGCGGGTTCGCGTACTAAGCAGATTAGGATTCATCAACAACAGCAGTCATTTTTTCTAGAGAAAGTCATACCTGGTTTAAAGAAACTAGGTGAAGTTCGTTTTTCAGGTGAAGTTATAGAAAAGCTTGATCATCCTCCATTGATTGCTAAGCTTTATTTAGACCGTGTCAAAAACCGTTTACTCGCTGGGCTGGAATTTCATTATGAAAAAGTGATCATTAATCCTTTAGAGCCTCAAAATTCATCGAGTCAACATGTATTTATCCGTGACTCAGCAAAAGAAACGCAAATTCTTGAACTGATGGAAGACAGCGATTTTGCCAAGACAGAAGGCGGGTATTATTTACACAATGAGGAGCTGGAATATCAGTTTTTGTATCATATCGTGCCGAAGCTTGAAAAAATTGTAAAAATTTATGTGACTACTGCAGTGAGGAATCGCATTTTTAATGGACATGCCCAACCGAAAATTCGAGTGAGGGTGAGAAAAGAACGAACAAATTGGCTCGAGTTCAAGTTTGAGTTTGATGGAGTTCACGAAAAGCATATTCGTGAAGTATTGTCCGCTTTGGAGGAAAAACGTAAATATTATCGAGTCCCTTCTGGAGCGCTTATGTCACTGGAAACACGAGAATTTGAGGCGGTTAAAAAGTTTCTTAATACTTTACCTGAACAGAAAGAGGATATAGACAGTACCTTAAATGTCCCAATCATCCGTGGGCTTAGGCTCCTTGATACGATTGAGGATAGTAATGTCTTCCTAGCAGAAAATTCGTTTCAGCAATTTTTAGAGGAACTTCTTCACCCGGAAAAACTAGCGGTGGAAGTACCTAAAAGTCTTGAGCCTATTTTACGAGATTATCAAAAATTAGGCTATAAATGGCTGAAAACCTTGGCCAGCTACGGATTTGGCGGAATTCTTGGAGATAGTATGGGCTTAGGGAAAACATTGCAGAGCATTAGCTACATTGCCTCAGAGGTAGCAGCGATTAGAGAACGCAAGCAGCCTGTTCTGATTATTTGCCCTGCGTCCCTTACGTACAATTGGCTCAATGAAATCAGGAAATTCTCGCCTGAACTTGCTGCAATCGTTATCGATGGCAGTAAAGATCAACGAGAAAAGCAACAAAGTGATTTGATGAATTATGATGTTGTGATAATTTCCTATCCATTATTGCGGCGGGATATTAAATGGTTTGAACAACAGCAGTTTCATACCGTCTTTTTTGATGAAGCCCAAGCCTTTAAGAATCCTGTTACCCAAACTGCTCGGGCTGTGAAAAGGGTCCAAGCGAACCACCGCTTCGCTCTCACAGGAACTCCAATCGAAAATTCAATCGAGGAGCTTTGGGCGATTTATCATGTCGTGTTTCCTGAGTTATTTCTCGGCTTAAAAGAGTATAGCAAGCTAACAAATAAGGGGATTTCTCGGAAAATACGTCCGTTTTTACTTCGACGTTCAAAAGAGGATGTATTGGAGGAACTACCGAACAAAATAGAGACATTAGAAGTGGTCGAGCTATTTCCTGATCAAAAAAAGCTGTATGGTGCTTACCTTGCGAAGCTTAGGGAAGATACGTTGAAGCATTTAGATAAAGACACGTTGCAAAAGAATCGCATTAAGATTCTTGCAGGGTTGACTGAGACTTCGGCAACTTTGCTGTCATCCAGCATTGTTTGTCGAAGGATATAAAGGAAGCTCAGCAAAATTTGAGCAACTGCTGCAAATATTAACTGAATCCAAGCTATCCGGAAGAAGGGTACTTATTTTCTCACAATTTACGAAAATGCTCCAATTCATTAGCAAGGAATTAAATTCCCAGGGTGAATCCTTTTTCTACTTGGATGGTCAAACTCCTTCTGCTGAACGCGTGGAACTTTGCCACCGCTTTAATAATGGTGAACGAGACATCTTTTTAATTTCATTAAAAGCTGGGGGAACCGGACTTAACCTAACCGGTGCAGATACGGTTATTTTATATGATCTGTGGTGGAATCCAGCTGTTGAAGCTCAAGCAGCTGACCGGGCGCACCGCATCGGTCAAAAAAATGTGGTTCAAGTTATTAAGCTAGTAGCGAGAGGGACAATCGAAGAAAAAATGAATGAACTTCAACAAAAGAAGCGCCATTTAATTGAAGAGTTAATTGAGTCTGATTCGAACAGTACCTCTCTCCTGACCGAAGAGGATATTCGTGAGATTTTTATGGACTAATTTGCATTTGGCTAAGAGTTAGGAGCTCGTTCAGTGGGTTTAGGAGCACTATCTGAGAATTTCGGGGTTCTATCCGAGGATTCAGGAGCACTATCCAAGGATTTCGGGGTTCTATCCGAGGATAGTAGAGTTTTATCCGTAAATTCTGGAGTGCTATCCGAAGATTCTAAAGTTTTATCCGTAAATTTCGGTGTTCTATCCGTAAATCACATTATTAACAGAAAAAACAGCCTGTCCAGACTGAAGTGTACCGTTATTAACAGACATTTTAGACTGTGCCAGGCGTTTTTTTATACACTCTTAAAAATTGTACAATAAAGCGTTTTCATTTTTAATTAAAGATAGTATAATAAAGTACAGAATATTCTAAAAATTAAAATGTCATTTGAAAATGAGGGGGTTTTACTATGAATTCACGCGAAATAGAAGAGGTTCTTTATTCGAACCCGGACGTTTTAGAGGTCATCGTCGTTGGTTTACCCGATACAGCTATTGGTGAAATATCCTGCGCATGTGTCAAATTGAAACCAAATTGTGTTTTGGATGCAGAGTCTCTATTAGAATATATAAAACCCTTGGTACCTAACCATAAAATACCTCAAAAGCTGCTTGTTATGGATGAATTTCCAATGACTGCTAGTGGTAAAATTAGAAGAATGTTCCTGCAAAATCAGGTAAGAGAAACGCTCGCAACAGAATTTGGCTTTTAACTATCATATACACTATAAATATTCAATTATGATATCCCACTTTTTGCAAAGGTGGGATAATTTTGTATGCCTAAAAAAAGGGTTAAAACAATTAAGGAGGTAATTAAGGTAAAAACACTAGTTGGGTTGGAAAATATTTCAAGGAATGTTCACTGCTTTTTGTACCCTTGTAGAGTATAGTAAATTTAAGGAAAACAGTAGATTCCTAATAACTTTCTATAAGAGGGTGATCCAATGATTTATGACCTGGTCCTGTTGCATCCGCCGACAGTCTATGATTTTCGGAAGGAAATGATCTTTACCGGTCCCATCAGTGACGTCGTCCCTTCATCGCCAGTTTTTGAAATGTATCCAATTGGGTTAACGAGTATTGGAGACTATTTAGAGCGCTTTGGCTTAAAGGTGAAAATCATCAATGTAGCAAACAGGATGCTATTAGATCCTAATTTTGACGTCGAGAAAAAACTAAAGAAAATTAAAACAAAGGCATTTGGTATCGATTTACATTGGTTGCCACATGCTCATGGAAGTGTTGAGCTTGCGAGGGTAGTAAAAAAGCTACACCCCAATGTTCCGGTCATATTTGGCGGTTTGTCCTCAACTTATTTCCATAAGGAACTAATTGAATATCCTGAAATAGATTTCGTTATGCGTGGCGATACAACAGAAAAGCCATTGCTCATGTTGTTGAATCGTTTAGAACTTAAACATAAGGACTTTTCTGCAATCCCGAACTTAACATGGAAAAAAGATGGGGAGTATCACTTTAACCCAATTACCTATGTTCCGGACGATTTGGACGAGTTTGAGCATCCTGGTTACCTGGTATATTATTCGTTCTGTTTTTAAATATGGAAACCTTCTAGATCCGTTACCGTATAAAGGATGGCTACAATATCCTAATACCGCGTTATTAACTTCAAAGGGATGTACATATAATTGTTTGATTTGCGGAGGTTCTCGTACTGCCTATGATTTAAATTGCAATCGAAAAAGAATTGTAATGAAATCACCTCAAAAAATGTTAAATGATATCGCCCTTATTCAAAGATTCAGCCGTGCTCCGATTTTTCTATTGAATGATATCCGACAAGGTGGTCCGGAATATGTAAATGAATTTTTATCCGGATTGAAAAAAATGGATTTGAAAAATGAAATTGTGTTTGAGCTGTTCCAATTTGCTGATGAGAAGTTCTTTAAACAGCTGCAGGATGCTATTCCTAAATACAGCATTGAATTAACACTTGAAACATCGGATGAAAATTTACGGCGCCTAAACGGCAAGCTGCCATGTACAAACAAAAAAATTATTGAAACCTTACAACACGCTTTGAACTACGGCTGTGCGAAGATCGACTTATTTTTCATGGTTGGTATCCCGGGACAAAACTATCAAAGTGCTTTAGATAACATTGCTTTTTGTGAAGAAGTTCACAAATTGTGTAATGAGGATCCGCGCCTAGCGTATTTCGTGGCTCCACTGTCGCCGTTCCTGGATCCTGGGAGCCCAGCGTTTGAAAACCCGGATAAATATGGGTACAAAAAAATCTATTCTAAGCTTGAAGAGTTCCGACAAGCGATGCTCCAACCTTCTTGGAAGTATATGTTAAGCTATGAAACAGATCAAATGACACGTGAAGAGATCGTCAAAGGAACTTACGATTCTGCTTTATTATTAAATCAATTCAAACTAAAATACGGTCTGATTGATCAGGCTGCATATGATGATATCGAGACGAAAATAACGAAATCACTCGAATTTATTGATCGAATTGATGGAATTCTTGAATTGCCGGAAGCCCAAAAAGAGGCAGGGCTAGCGGAAATAAAAAGAGAAGTGATTGAGGTCAATCGACATAGTATATGCGGTAAAAACGAACTCAAATGGGAGACGAAAAAGCTTTATGCAAATTTTGCATCGTTAACCGTGATTGGAATGGAATTACTAATTGAAGAAATGATCAGAAACGTGAAATGTCAGCTAGGCAAAGTAGATCGACATAAAGTAACCTTATAAAAAATTGATATTTAAAGGTCTGATAACCGTAACACCTGATTGCAACAGTCAGAGTGAAAGGGAATCAGGCCTTTTTGCTATTCTTTTGAACCTCCATCCCAGAATAATATTTTCCAGACTTGGTAGAATAAAACCGATTAGCTAAACACCAGAGGGGGAGCGCCATGAAACAAAATGCACGGCAATATCAAGCATTCACGATTTCGGAGGGAGTTTTTTCTAGTAAGGCAATCAAAAATGCTATTATCGTACTTTTGTTACTGTTTATTTCTATTTATATAGGTTCAGAGGGCTTTGGTCATATTGATATGGCTTTGTATGGGTATTTGTGGGCATCCGTACTAAGTATATTAATGTTAACGATTAGAATAACAGCTTGGACCTTGAGACCACCAACGCAACGACTTTGGCAACAGGGGAGAAAAATGTTTTCTAGTAAAAAAGGCTGGAAATTCATGTTCGGAACATTAGGGAAAAACATCGGCGCACAAAAATTCATCACAAAGCGATCGCTCTATCGTTGGGCCCAGCATATGTTTATTTCCTGGGGAGTCCTACTTTCATTCGCGATAACCTTTTCGCTTGTATTTAGCTGGCTTCATTTTGAATTAGTGAATCCACGGACATATGAAGTAGTGGTATTTGGTATTCCTACCTTTCGGATGCCAGTCGATTCAACGATCGCTTTTTTAATTTACCATGGATTAAATTGGACTGGAATTGCTGTTATTATTGGTAGCTTGATGGCAATCTATCGACGATATTCTGAGGAAAAAAAACTAGTTGAGCAGGCCAAGGAATATGATTTCTTTCCATTAATTCTACTTATTATCATTTCTATCACGGGCTCACTGCTAACTTTTTCAACCTATTTTATGGAAGGCAGATTTTATACTGGCATTTCCATCAGTCATCAAATAGTCGTTATCATCTTTTTGTTATATTTTCCATTTGGGAAGTTTTGGCATATTCCACTTCGATTTCTTGCTATTGTTATTCCCGCTTATCACGCTTTGGAAAATAAAAAAAATTGCTCACGCTGTGGAATAGAGTATGCAACAGAGACGCAAATCGAAGATGTTCAGCTTGCATTACAGCGAAGAAGATTATCTGTACCGATCGATGAATCAAATCTACATATGTCTGACCTTTGCTCTGAGTGTCGAAGAGTGACGAATCGGTTAGCTGCGTTTGGTTCCGCGATTCAATTGGGACAAGCAAACGTTGTTGTGGCTGCAAATGGCCAAAATGGATTGAGGTTAAAAGGAGAAGGAGGGGATGTGAATGAGTCATCCGCAAAACGCTGATTACGCTCAGCGAGAATTTGACGCGATTCTCCGTGGTGGTGAGGAGAATATTGCGACTCACTGCTGTTTTTGTGGAATGCAATGTGGGATGAATATCCGCGTTGAGAAAGAGACCAAAAAAGTGGTTGGAGTTGAACCTCGTTACGATTTTCCAATGAATGGGGGTAGGCTTTGTCCAAAAGGGGCGTCTGCTTATCGTCAGGCCGAATTGGGGACCGGTTAACTCAGCCGTTAATTCGAAAGGATGGCAAGCTTGTTGAGGCGAGCTGGGATGAGGCGTTAGATCTAGTCGTTTCAAAAATAAAAGAAATTCAGCAACAGCATGGCAAGGACGCATTTGGAATATATAGTGGTTCTTCGATGACGAATGAGAAATGCTACCTTGTTGGAAAGTTTGCGCGAGTCGGTCTTGGGACAAAAAATATTGATTATAACGGACGGTATTGTATGAGCTCAGCCGCTGTCGGTTTTAACCAAAGTATCGGCATCGACCGTGGTTCGACAAACCCGTGGTCCGATATTAAATTTGCTGATTGTATATTAATCGCAGGCTCCAATACAGCCGAATGCCACCCACTCTCCATGCCATACATTTGGGGAGCGCGGGATAGAGGCGCGAAGCTAATAGTCGTCGATCCAAGAGAAACGAAAACGGCAATGGTTTCAGATGTCCACCTCGATGTTCGACCAGGAACGGATATTGCGCTAGTCAATGGCCTAATCCATCTGTTAATAAAAGAAAATAAGATTGATAAAAACTTTATTGATCAACATACAATTGGCTACGCCGAGCTTGAACAAATGACCCAAACGTACACACCAGAAAGAGTTGCGGATATTACAGGTGTTTCAGTGGAGAAAATTACTGAGGCGGCTAGACTGTTTGGCGAAGCGAAAAATAGCTATGTACTATTTGCAAGAGGAATTGAGCAACACTCCAACGGCTCTGATACGGTCTCCAATTATGTCAATCTTTCCTTAATTACTGGAAAAATCGGAAGAAAGGGGGCAGGCTTTGCAACCTTCACCGGTCAGGGTAATGGTCAAGGCGGACGTGAGCATGGTCAAAAAGCAGACCAATTGCCGGGTTACAGGAAGATTACAGATCCAGAAGCTCGAAAATATGTCGCTGGAGTTTGGGGAATTGATGAGGCGGAGATTCCCGGTCCAGGAATGTCAGCATTTGAATTGCTGAAATCCTTGGGAGAAGAAGTCAAAGGCTTGTTATTAATATGTAGCAATCCGATGGTTTCTGCTCCATCAGTCGGGGACGTTAAGAAATACCTAGAGAAGCTAGACTTTTTCGTAGCAATGGATATGTTTCTATCAGAGTCTGCTGAGCTTGCTGATGTTGTCTTTCCGGCAACTGTTTGGATTGAGGATACCGGGACAACGACAAATGTTGAAGGTAGGGTTGTATTATTAAAAGGGATCGAACGCACCTTTGGTCAATCCAAACGCGATTGGCAGATTATTTGTGAGCTCGCAACCGGCTTGGGAGAGGTCAATATTTTCAATATCAATCACCAGAAGAAATATTTGATGAGTTAAGAGTGGCAAGCAAAGGTGGAAAAGCCGATTATTCCGGGATTTCTTACGAAAAGCTTGAAAAAATGGATGGTGTCTTTTGGCCATGTCCTGATGAAGAACACGAAGGAACCCCGCGATTATTTGAGGATTTGCGCTTCGAATTTCCAGATGGAAAAGCTCGGATTTTAGCGTTTGAGTATAAGGGAGCAAATGAAAAGGTCGATAAGGATTATCCCTATATCTTAACAACAGGTCGTGTTGTTTTTCATTATTTAAGCGGTAATCAGACTAGAAGAATCGAAGCGTTAAATAAGTTTTGTCCTGAGCCCTATGTTGAGATCCATCCTAATACTGCTCAAAAGCTTGGAATCAACAATCAAGAAGTCGTAAAGCTTGTCAGTCGAAGGGGTGAATTACAGGTTCCGGCGAAAATAACAAAGATTATTCGAGAGGACACTTTTTTTGTTCCCTATCATTGGGGTAAAACGATGGCAATTAACCACCTTACGAATCCTGCACTTGATCCGAAATCGAAAATCCCAGAATTTAAGGTTTGTGCCATACGGATTGAAAAAATCGAGCAAAGGGGTGCGACATGACAAAAGTTTTATACATCGACTTTGAACGATGCATTGGTTGTAAAGCATGTATGATCGGTTGTGAAGAGTGCAGTGGTCATGACCATTTATCAAGAATGTTTGTCGATGAACTGATGCCAGGTGAGACAGTAGCCACCTCACCAACACCTTGTATGCATTGCTACACCCCAGCATGTGCCGAATCGTGTCCAGTCCAAGCGATTCAAACCACGGCAGATGGTACCGTCCTATCTGCCTCCCATGAAAAATGCATCGGCTGCAAAAATTGTACCTACGCCTGCCCATTTGGAATTCCGCGGGTTGATGATGACCGTAAGCTGATGTATAAATGCGATTTGTGTTATGACCGTACTTCCAAAGACCGACCACCAATGTGTGTTAGCTTGTGTCCAACTGATACGATTCAATTTCTAGAGGAAGAGGAAGTTAAAAAATTATCTAAAAAACCAGTTCAATTCTTATGGAATTTTGGTGAGACGACGATTGAGACACGTACAGTAATCGGCATTCCGGATACAAAAACCCATAAGTATGGATATTTCTATGGTCAGGGTGAAGAGTCATGAAAAAATTTGATCAATTCCTGCAGCAGCTAACGTTTAATATTCGAAGAGATAAAGAAGTGGACTTAAATCGCAGAGGGTTTATCGGTTCTAGTATGGGTTTAATCGGAGTGATGTTTCTTTCGGGACTCCCACTTTTAGGTTTAGCGAAAAAGGGAAGTAAAGAGGATGAGGCAAAATCTGTAAAGATTGCTAATCTAGATGAGTTAGCAATTGGTGAAAGTAAACCATTTTCGTATGTGGATGAGGATGAACCAGCCTTACTGATTCGCTTGTCAAAAAATGAATATCGTGCTTATAACATTAAGTGTACTCATCTTCAATGCCCTGTGTATTATGATCAACCTTCGAATAAAATGGTCTGTCCATGTCACAATGGCTATTTTTCAGTTAATGATGGTTCCGTTATAGCAGGACCACCGCAACGAGCTCTTCCATCGATTCTGTTAGAAATAAGAAACGATGGAATTTATGCGATCGGAATGGACGGAAGGACAGTTTAATGTTCGAGTTAGACTTATATAACTTGTAAAAGTATAAATTAGTAGCAGAAGTTAGTTTTAAGGAGTGAGAGCGGGTGAGAATGGCTTGGTGGCTTTTCATGGCACTGTTGTCAATACAAATCATTTTCCTACAGTACATGGTTGAAGTGTATTTAGCTGAAGACTATGATGAATTGATTTATTATTCAGGAGCACTTGGTTTTATTTTTTATGCTCCATTCTTGTGTATGCTTTCTTTCGCAAAACAGATCAAGTCAGTGAAGAATAGGGAGCGTGGTCGAATTGAATCAACATGATGGCTTGTTTGAACGGATCGGCGGGCAAGAAAAGATTGGCCATATGGTGGAGGATTTTTACACAAACATTATGAAGGATGATTCATTATCTTCATTTTTTAATAGTATTGATATGGATAAACAAAAAAATCACCAAACCAATTTTTTAAGTTTTGTGATGGGTGGTCCAAATCAATATACTGGAAGAACATTAGCAAAGGCCCATGAAGGTCTAAATACAACGGGTGAACATTTTGATTCGATTGTCAGTCATTTGCGAACCACAATGGAAAAGCACCAAATGAGTAAAGAAGAAATTAACTCAGTGTTGGATACCATCACGCAATATAAACAAGATATTGTGAAGGAGTAAACGTTTTATTTTACTGATATATCAATGAAAAAGGGGTTCTTATTTCTTTAAATTTCTTAAAAATTTCTTATTGTGATTGTAAATTTATTGTCACAAAATATGGGTGAAAACGATGTTATAATGAGTCCGTGAAAATAATTTACTCCTTTGAACATGGTGTTTTCAAAAAATGGAAATTTGTTTAAAGAGTAAATAAAAAAAGGAGTCCTCTAATAATGTGGGTAATCACAGTTCATTCAAAGGATCAAACCAAAATGTTCGAATTTGAAACTGAGAAAGAAGCACGTGAAGCTTTTAAGGAAATTCGAGGTTGTAAAATTCTTTCAGAGGTTATTTACTTTAACGATCCTTGTTTTGAATTAGCTGCTGTGTAACAATTCAACTGTACTGGCTACCAAAAATAGATGAAGCCCAACGCTGCTTTTTACAGAAGGATGACATACTTTGTCATCCTTTTTTTCCGTCTTAATGGTTAATGTAGCACTGATAAGTGAATAAACAGATTTAGGTTTGATTTAGTTTGAATGGTTTGACTTTTATGACTTTAGGTCGAAAAATAGAATAATACTACATATTAAATTTTTTTGTTATTTCACATAGTAAAGGAGCTCTGGACCATGATACTGGATTTAAACAAGATTTCATTAAAAAGAAATGGAATATGGATTTTAAGGGATATCACATGGCAGGTAAATCGTGGCGAGCATTGGGTATTATTCGGTTTAAATGGCGCAGGTAAAACGGCACTTCTTAATGTGCTCAATGCCTATGAGTATCCGACAAAAGGGAAAATCACTGTACTTGGAAAAGAATTTGGAAGGTCACCACTAGCTGAAAGCTTGCGCAAAAAAATTGGACTTGTTTCCAACAGTCTGCAACAAAAGCTCCATCCGGGAGATAATGCATTTGAATTTGTCTTAAGTGGCGCTTTTGCATCGATTGGTCTATATGAAACTCCGACCGACGAGATGAGAGCGAAGGCGATTTCGATTTTAACAGAATTAGGCTGTTTTGATTATGCCAATCGAGAATATGCCACTCTTTCGCAAGGAGAAAGACAGCGTGTTTTAATCGGGCGAGCACTAATGGCAGATCCAGAACTGCTCATTTTGGATGAACCAACAAACGGTTTAGACTTTCTTGCACGGGAAATGCTGCTAGAATCTGTTGAGAGAATAGCGAGTGGACCTAACGCACCTTCCATTCTCTATGTAACTCATCACACGGAAGAAATTCTTCCTATATTTAAGCAGACAATGTTACTGAAGCAAGGAGAGGTCTTTTCTAGTGGTCAAACTTCAGATATGATCTCTGATCAAGTTCTTTCAGAGTTTTTTGGAGTCGAGGTTTCAGTCTTGTGGAATAATAACAGACCGATTGTGCTGAAAAAATAAGCTTGTCTGGATAAAAATATTGATTGTTTACCATCATATTTTGTTTTCAGCTTTTTATTCAAAAGTGAAATTGTGAAATTATTATTAAATTTTCAGAATTAAGAAATAAGTAATTAGACCTAGGTTATTGTATTTTAAAATGATAATTGTATAATAAATTTAGAATTAACAAACTTCGCCGACCACTTTTGCTTACAATAAAAGTGGTTTTATTTATGCTAACGTTGTTGAAAATACGGTAATCTCCAAAAAAATGTGTTTTTCTTATTGATTAGCTTGTGTTAAATAAAGTAGGTGGGGGAAGGAGCAGTAAAAATGGGTTGCGAGAATATTCTAGGCCACCAAGAATTGGATTACGATTGGGTTGAGTTAATCATTATGGCTCTTGATATGGGTTATTCAAAGGATGAAATTAGCGCTTTTTTGGCAGGATCACAACAAAACTTGGAATCTTAGGATAATTGGTCGACGTGATTACATGAATAATGTTTTTACATAAAAAATAATATAGCTGGCCTAACAGTATTTTGATTTTCAAAACGCTGTTTTTTTTTTGCATTTTTTATATAGAGTAGTTTGGATTAAGAGATGGAAACAATCAGGTTGACTCAAATGAAGAATGCTCATCAAAAAAATGATGACACTAATCGTTTTGAAAGGGGATGAATAGATTCCTTCAAAGAATATGAGTCAACCTAATTGATTTTTATGGTTGTCTTTTACGAGAAAATAGGCTCGTAACCAAACCTGTTAGGAAAGTAAAATATCCTATTAAACCAATGTTACCGATATTGGTTGAAGTATCTGGAAGTGAATTGTATACAGAATCTGAATCTGTGTCGTCATCCGCATCGGCATCGTCATCCGCATCGGCATCAGCATCGGCGTCGGCATCAGCGTCGGCATCAGCGTCAGCGTCAGCATCGGCATCCGCATCAGCGTCGGCATCGGAGTCGGCATCAGCGTCAGCATCGGCATCGGAGTCAGCATCGGAGTCAGCATCGGCATCGGAGTCGGCATCAGCATCGGCATCAGCGTCGGCATCGGCATCAGCGTCGGCGTCGGCATCAGCATCAGCATCAGCGTCGGCATCGGAGTCAGCATCGGCATCAGCATCCGCATCAGCGTCGGCATCCGCATCAGCGTCGGAGTCAGCATCAGCGTCAGCATCAGCGTCGGCATCTGCATCGGCATCAGCGTCGGCATCAGCGTCGGCATCTGCATCGGCATCAGCGTCGGCATCAGCGTCGGCATCTGCATCGGCATCAGCGTCGGCATCAGCGTCGGCATCTGCATCAGCGTCGGAGTCAGCATCCGCATCGGCATCGGCATCAGCATCAGCGTCAGCATCGGCATCAGCATCAGCATCAGCGTCGGCATCGGCATCGGCATCGGCGTCGGCATCAGCATCCGCATCGGCGTCAGCATCGGCATCAGCATCAGCATCGGCGTCAGCATCAGAATCATCACAGTCATCTGGTATTAGAAGATCAACGTTTTTTCCGTTGGAAAGGAGCAATGCAATATCGATCAATGCACTTTTTGAACTTACTGCATAAAAAGAATAAGTACTATCATCCGATTTCGGAAACTCTGCAAACGGGATTTCAAGTTTTAATGCGAAATTTTTCCCTAGTTTTAAAGAAGCTAAAATATTATCATCTAGACTAACATAAACAATATTTTTATCTGGGTTTACATGAATATTCCCCTGTGATATTGAAACCCATTTATCAGTCCCCATCTTAAAGGAAGCGGTTAAAGAATTTTTAAAGGCCCCATCTAATAATCCAATAAATTCATCAGGCATTTTAAAAATAATGAAAGCTTCATTTGATGCGATGGTTGCATCCAATACCCCCTGTGAATGGTACATTAAACCTATTTTCGGAGGTGAACAATTACAATCAGCTGATAGGCGTTCTTTGTCTAATATATTTACTTCTAGTAAGGAACCCTTTAATGTTTTTGATTCGAATGATGGATTTTGTTGTGCATCAGCTATAAGAACTGAAGTTGTCGGGTTGACAAGAGGCGATGTAGATCTTTGACTTTGAAGTTGTTCTGCCGAAGCTTGATGAGGTGTTATCGCAAATGTTGTTGATGCTAGTACAACTGTAGCTCTCATCGCTAACACAGCTCTTTTTTTATTATTCATCTTTTTTTTGTAATCAACTTTTTTCCTCACTTATACAACCTCCTTCAATATGAAAGAATACCAACGTTTACCTCCTCCCAAGTTTTTTCCTACTTGAAGCCAAACTGATAATCATCTATTTGTTATGGATCAAGTAATTCTTTGGTCTTTTTATAAAAAACAACTTGTTGGTAGAATGTTGAGCGGATTCATATGTGATTGGAATAATAATTTCAAACAAAGAATAGTTATTTGTAAAGAAAAGTAGAAAGATATGTAGTTTATTTTGTAGATAAATCGAAAATAAATCTGATTCATTCGTATTATAGCGCGATATTGTTCTTTTTAGGAAACGGTATATGATATATAGAACAGAAAATACTTTATAATGAACAAATTGACAAAAAGAAAGGTGTCCCAAAATACTGAGGACACCTTATTATTCGTATTTTATTGTATGGATTATCTTTAAGGGGCATCTTTCAGAATATTGAATTACTAACATTAAGTAGAGTCTTAAGGCCAGGAGGTGGGTATTTTTTTATATAAAATACTACTTACTTTTTTTCTAAACTAGTAATTTTCACCGATATCGTTTGATTAGTTTCGTTTAATTTAATACGAAGATAATCGTTTCGTCTAAAGCGATGAAATGGCTCTGGCTCAAGTGCCACTCCGTTCAATTCAATGTTGCAATTGGACTTATTAAAAATAGCTAACGCATTATTAGTAAGAGGTGCAAATGTAATTAGATCAGTTTCTGAAAAGGCTGGATCAAGCTTAAACAGTTCCCGTAATATGAATTCACCTTTTAAGTCTGTTAGTTTTTTTGATTGGGGTTTTGACAACTCCCCTGTATTTTCATCTTTTATTTCAACTATAACTTTTCCAGTAAATACGCGATTTTTTTTCTTTCCTTTTCTAAAGAGGTAGATTATCGCTGCTATCAATATTACCAAAACAATAACTCCATACACCCAAGATGGTGGTATGGCAAAAGAAGATTGGTTCACTTTTGATGTATCGGCTGGAGAAGCAGTCTTCTGAACCAAAATCTTTTGTGGTTGTGTTTCTCGGTAGAAACTATCGCCTTCAGCCTTCATCATCACTTCGTAGTTTTCTGAATCTCCTATAATAAACTGCCCAGTAAATCCTTGTTTTTCAGCCTTTAATTCAATGTTTTCTATTTTCCCTGATTTTAAATCCTTCACAAATAATGTGGATTTCATCGATTGATAGAGTTCTAGGTTGGAAATGGCTTTTCCGTCTTCTTCAAAAGCAGCAGTTATATGGACAACATCACCTTTTTTTAAGTTTTTAGTTTCGATTGGTGCTAGTTTTAGCTGTAAATCATAGTTAAAAACAAGATTGATTTCGATTTTATCTTGAGGTGCGCCTTTGACTTTAAGTGTCCAATTCCCTTGAATCGGGTTGTTTAGCTTTAGCATCGAATAGGCAGTAGATCGTGATAGAAGAGTGTTATCTGAGGGAATGGCAATCTCTTTGCCGTCAGGGTTGAATAATTTCAATTCGACAGGCTGATTAGAAATAAAAGATATATTTGCTTCTAATATGTTTTCATTAGGGAAATTAATTGGAACTTCCTGAAAATCACCCGTACCAATAAGGTCATTAATTGGTAATACTTTTAATTTTAAATGATCTGCAAAAATTTCCGTTAAAAAACCTGGAAGATTATCCGTCGTACTAGTCTCAAAAAATTTTCCGTTCGTTTCTTGAGCTATTCTTTGGAGAATTTCTTTGTTCAAATTCCCCTTGGCATTTAGACCAATAACGTAGATTGGATAATTCTTTTCTTTTGCATATGCGACAGCAGCATTGAGATCATCTGAGGCCTGTTGAGTTGTTTTGCTACTATTTCTCTTGAGATCATTGTTGCCATCCGCTAGAAGTACTATAAGAGGTCGGTAATTTTGTTCATGGTTATGTTCTAACACAGATATAGCCTCTTTGACCCCAATAGATAAATCGGTATTTGGAAATTTATCAAGTGAATCAATGAAATTTTTGAGATTTGTTTTATTTTGTTGAGTCGTTAGTTTTATGATTTCCTGCTTACTCATCACCTCATTCGCATAAGCAATCACCCCAATTTTATCACCCTTTAGCGATGCCATATCAACAAACATCTTCATTGCTTCATTACTGATTTTATTCGGGTCGCTTTCTAGCATGGATCGGCTAACATCAACGACCAAGACGGCTTCAATACGTGAGGTTGAAACTAGAGGGGACTCTGACAGGGTGGTAATAGGGTTCATTATACTGGTGAAACATATAACTACTAATATGCTACTAATCCGTTTCTTTAACATAGATACCACTTCCAATATATATAGTTGTATTGTGATAAGATCTTGGGGATTAATACATCACTGCAAATTGTTCTATATAGTGAAGTATTTCGAAGTAACAGAAGTTCTTTATATAAAACAATTTAAGTGATAATTCTTATGATAGGTCTAAAGTCTGATGTAATTTCAACTCTAATTTTTCAATAGTTCCAGAAGGTAATTCTATTACAGAATGGGCACTTGCAACAGGAAGGACTAACCTCCACGGTTGGAGGTTTTCCACGAGGTGAGCGATCCGGTTTTGTTTATCAAGAAACACGGCATCAATTGGGAAAAACATAAAGCACATATGGATCGAATTGCATGGTATGATCCATAAAACTTCTTCATTGAGAGGTTTTTTGCGAAACATTAAACCTTTTAGTCTAGTTAAAAATGTGTTCGCTTTTTTTAAAGAGAAAGGGATATGTACAACAGCAAGGTCGTTATTTTTCATACTATTTCCCTCCAATTTCATGGAATCTACCTTTACTTTAACTTATTATCGTAAAATCCTCAAATGCGAAATATGTCGAAAGATAACTGATTCAAATTACCTAATTAAAAAAAGAAAAGGTTTACAAAACCTATTTAATTCGTTATTATGAACTCGAAAAGTGTTCATTATAGTGAACAAAAGAAGGTTTTACTATAATCGTTAATAGAATTATAGCTTCATTAGAGTAAATACATGCAGATATTTTTCCTTGGGGACAAGCCAGTGTTAAAAGGACACATAGGGCACCCTTTCAACACTGCTTGGAATAATAAATTATTCATTATTTTAAGGAGGAAAAAGTAATGTTAGAAAAAATGAAGCGTTTCGTTGTGGATGAAGAAGGTCAAGGTATGACAGAATATGCTGTAATCTTGGCTTTAATTGTAGCAATAGCTGTTGGACTTACTCTTACTTTAGGCGATAAAATTACAGCAATATTTACTAGAATCGGAGCAAAATTAGATACATTTACTTTTTAAATTATAGCTAAAGAATAAAAGGTAAAACTTTTTTCAATTTTTTGACGCCCTGCTTTTTAAGTAGGGCTTCTTATTCTTAAATATAGGGGTAATTTAAATGTTCATACCAATAGTTCTAGGTTCGGTTTTAATCATTTCTTTGGTAACAGATATACGTAAAAGAAGAATTTTCAATATCGTAACTATCCCAGCAATTTTTATTGGCTTGGTTTATTACACAATTACCATTGGCTGGGACGGATTTTTGTTAAGTGGAAAGGGATTTCTTGTTGGGTTAGGTTTATTGCTCATCCCTTACTTAATGGGTGGGATGGGTGCAGGTGATGTTAAGCTAATGGCTGCAATTGGTGCTTTAATGGGACCGGAGTTTACCCTATATTCTTTTATTTATACAGCCCTATTAGGTGGAATCATTGCTCTGATCATTATTATTAAATCAAAGGGGTTATTGAATTTAATTAAGTCTTGGTGGTACATATTAAAATCTATTTTCTTTAAGATTGTTTTTCTAAAAAACGATCTTGGTGAAATTGTTTATCATAAGAATAAATCCACAGCTTCAAATATTGCTTTTCCTTACGGTGTCGCAATAGTACTAGGTACGGTGTGTGCTGTCGTGTTGGGAGGATGACTCACATGAAGTCAGACAAGGGGCAAGCATTAGTTGAGTTTGCGCTGGTCGTTCTATTATTTGTGTTACTGGTAATTGGAATATATGACTTTGGACGAGCTTTTCATGCATACCATACAATCGATCATGTAGGAAGAGAGACAGCAAGGATGGTTAGTGTTGAAAAAAGTAAGGGCGGATTAAGTAATGATGAAATAAGAACTTATGCTGAGAATATAGCAACAGGTATAGATAAGGATGCTTTAACAGTCTCACCTCCTGTTTATGAAACAGTAAATTATACGAATGCCGCAGGAAATGCGGAGGAAATCGAGATTGTAAAAATAACCATTTCCTATCAGCTTCAATTGTATTTTCCTATTATTGGTGCAATTTATGACGAGGATGGGAGTCCTACTGCAATAACAATTACCCTAACAGATACAACAAAAATGAGGGTTGAATAATGAAAAGGTTAAAAAAGTTTCTTGTAAACGAAAGAGGCCAGTCTCTCGTTTTTGCAGCCATAATCTCCATTGCTTTATTTGGTTTAGTAGCATTGGCTGTAGATGTAGGTAATTTATATTTAGAAAAAGCAAAATTGCAAAAGGCTCTTGATGCAGCCGTTTTAGCCAGAGTTCAGTCCTTAGAAGATCTTTCCGAGGAAGACGCCGAAGGAGTTGCCGCAAAAATATCTGAACAAAATGGCTACTTACTAAAAAAGGAAAATGATGAAGTGGATGCAACAGTAAAAAGGAAAGAAGTTGATGCATCCGTAACAGGTCTTGAAATTTGGGCTGAAAAAACGGTTACAGTTGATATGATGTTTGCAAAGTTTGTAAATATCGACACTGTTGATGTAACTGCATATGCAAAGGCAATCTTAAGTCCAATTAATTCAATGAAAGGGCTAGTCCCAATTGGTATTCCGTTGGTGGATTTTAAGGAGGGTCAAATAGTAAATCTGACATTTCCTGAAAAACAACATTCTGAAGAGGAGCCTCATCCTGAAGCAGGGAATGTTGGGTGGATTGATTTTGATGGACCAGAAGGGGGAACAGATGAGACAAGAGATCGTATTGATGATGGATATAACGGAACTGTTGAAACAGGTCCTCCAAATGGTGACCCTGATGTTTATTCTCAACCAGGTAACCCTAATCCATTGTATAAACAATTAGAACAAAGAATTAAGGATGATGAAAATAAAACATATTGTGATGACCCTGAAACTGCCGATTCCACTTGCAGTCGATTAATATATGTTCCGATTATTCAAGAATCGACCGGTAGTGGTACTTCACCATTGACGATTGTCGGTTTTGCTAAATTCCTATTATCAGATGAAGGAATGGACACAAATGAATTTAAAGGTCAATTTATCAATTTTGTCACTCCTGGGTGAAGCTTCTAGTGATCCAAGTGGGGGATATTATGGGGTATATGATGTGAGACTGGTAGAGTAATTTAACCTTTGAGGGGAGGTAGTGAAATCATGAATACGAAGAAGATTTGGATGATGTCATTAATATTCGGTATATTAATGGCTTTTGTCGTTTATATTGGTTTTTTTGCAAACAATGCAACGACAGTTTCAAACAATGACACCAAGAAAACGGAAGATATAAAGAAAGATGACACCTCAAAAGTCAAAGCTGAAGAGAAGAAAAACATTCAAAATCCGATGGTAAAAGTGAGTGAGGGAAAACGGGCGATTTCGTTAAAAACAGTTTTGGAAGCAGGAGTGTCCAGGATATATTGCTCCGAATTCAAAGGTGGACGTCATTGCCTATGAAACTACGATTGATGCTGCAACCAAGAAAAAGTTCAAATCCTCTGTTTTAGTACTCCAGGACATTAAAGTATTGGCAGTGGGAAAATCGTCGGATACTCCTGAAGAGGCCCTTGATTATCAAACCGTAACACTGGAAGTGACCCCTGATCAAGGGTTAACCTTGAGCTTAGCGTCTAAAGATAAGGACGGATTCTACTTCATGCTTCGAAATACAAAGGATAAAGGAAAAATAGAAGAAATGAAGCGTTCAACAAGAGAAGTGCTTGAGGAAGGGAATGGCGATTAGTCATGATACACTGGTACTATTTCTCTGATACAAATAAGCAGTTTGCTGAACTTGAGAGATTGCTTGAAAATATGCAATATTCATTGACATATATTCACAAGTTTGAGGAGATGCAACAGCATCTATTGAAGCATCAACAAACCGTGTTATTTTTAAAAGCAGAAACGAAGTATGATGTTTATGAGTTATGCCAGGAAGTTTCTGTCCTCTATCCCCATATTTACATCATTATAATTGTTCCGGAAAATATGGAAAATATGAAACGGGCAATGCAGGTTGGGGCATCAGATTTAAGTAAGGCCTCAAGTAACAAGGAAGAATTGGAGGAAATCATTCTTCAGGCAGAAAACTATATGAAGCATCGCCAAAGTAAAGACAATATTTATAATATCAATTTGATAAAAAAGGATGGTAGAGTGATTTCGGTATGTAATCCAAAAGGTGGTTTAGGACGAACTTCCTTTATTGTAAATGCCGCCGTTGCATTTGCAAAGGAAGGAAAAAAGGTTGCGGTTATTGATGCCAATCTTCAATTTGGAGATGTTGCCCTTTACCTGGATTTGAAGCCAAAGCGGACCATTTATGAATGGGTTAAGGAAGCCTATGGAGATCCGCAATATTCGATAGATCAGTATTTACTACAACACAAGTCGGGGATTTCGGTTTTCGCTGCTCCTCCTCGGCCGGAGTTTTTTGAGTTCATTCATGTAGAGCATATAAGCAAGGCGATAGAAGAATTGAAAAATATTTTTGATGTAATCCTCATTGATCCTCCAGCATACTTATCGGAAATCCATCTTGTCTGTATTAAGAATTCCGATGAAATTTTAATCATGTTGACCAATGATATTCCTGTCCTTCGAACAACAAAAATGTATATCGACATTCTAGATTCTTTAAATTTTAGAGGGAAAGCAAAGTGTATCTTAAATCGAGAGTTGAAAAATAAAGGTTTAGATCGAAATCGGATTGAGGAAATCTTGGGGATTTCGATATTTTCCTCGTTACCTGATCAAGAAACGATTGTTAAGGCCTCGCTCAATGAGGGGATTCCATACCTTTTGTCACAACCAAGAGCACCGATTTCAAAAGCTGTTATCGAGACAATAAAAATGATGACAAACAATGATGAAGCAATTGTTCAGCAGAGAAAAAAAGAAAAACGTAGATTATTTTCAAAGCGGTAAAAAGAAAGGAGGGAGGATAAGTGTCGTTATTCAATCTTTTTGGTAATGAACGAGAAACAAAATCAATGGAAGAGAAATTAGAAGTAAAACCAAGTGAAAAAAAGCAAATGTTAAAGCCACCAGAAGAATATGATACGTATGGAACGAAGAAAACAAAAGAATTTTGGGAGCTACAAACCCTTCTGCATTCTCACGTGGTTGAAGAGTTAAAAAGACAACCAAATATTGAGGATCGAAATAATAAATTCAAAATTCATGAAATATGCCAAACCTTTCTTGAGTTTGAGGGCACAAGGCTTACCTTTGAGGAAAAACAAGAATTGCAAACCTCTGTGGAATATGAACTATTGGGGTATGGTCCGATAACTCCACTTTTGAAGGATGATGCCATTACAGAGGTAATGGTCAATGGCTGCAATCAGGTTTATTACGAAAAAAAAGGGAAATTGTATCGGAGCAATATTACTTTTCGTGACAATCAGCATGTTGTCCGAGTAATTGAAAAGATTGTTTCTCCAATTGGGCGTCGGATTGATGAAAGTTCGCCAATGGTCGATGCACGTCTCCCAGATGGTTCACGGGTTAATGCGATAATATCACCGTTAGCAATTAAGGGACCTACCTTAACAATTCGGAAATTTTCGGCAAAGCCATTTGAAATGGAGGATTTAATAAGACTTGGTACATTGAGTCGGGAAATGGCAGAATTTCTTGATATGTGTGTAAAATCTAAAGTCAATATATTTATCTCAGGTGGTACAGGTTCAGGGAAAACATCTACCTTAAATGTTCTTTCTTCCTTTATACCGGAGGATGAGCGAATCATCACAATTGAAGATGCTGCAGAATTAAAATTATCCCAAGATCATCTTGTATCATTAGAGAGTCGTCCATCTAATATAGAAGGAAAGGGTCAAATCACCATCCGTGACCTGGTTAAGAATGCATTACGGATGCGTCCAGACCGGATTGTTGTTGGCGAGTGCCGTGGTGCAGAGGCATTGGACATGCTGCAGGCGATGAATACAGGGCATGATGGAAGTTTAAGTACGGGTCATGCCAATTCACCTCGAGACATGTTATCAAGATTAGAAACGATGGTATTGATGGCGGGGTTTGATTTACCAGTAAGGGCCATTCGTGAACAAATTGCCAGTGCCATTGAATTAATTGTTCATGAAGCACGAATGAGTGATGGTAGTCGAAAAATCACAAATATTACAGAAGTTATAGGCATGGAAGGGGATACCATTATTATGCAAGACCTGTACCGTTTTCGTGAAAAAGGGTTAAATGCTGATGGAATCGTGGAAGGTAGGTATATTTCCACAGGTATTCGTCCTACCTTTGTTGAAAAACTTGAAATACATGGATTTACTTTAAATCCTTCCTTGTTTGCGGGTGAATGGGTATGAACAAATGGATCATCCTATTCTTTGTATTTTACGTTTCTGTTTCAATGTTTTTCTTAGTTTTTAAAAGAGTTCAACGAATTAAGGCGGTGGACCGTCGCCTAAGCGACTTGGCTCCGGAAAATCAATCATTTAATCCAAATCCTAAATTTAATACTAAAAACAATCTTATGAGATTATTTCTTTCATACACCGGAAAATTTCTTAAGGGAATCACTTTTAGTAAAAGTACGGAAAAACTGCTCTCTGAAGCTGGGACAATGTTAAAACCGGAAGAATATCTTGTTTTAAGAATGGTAATCGCTCTTGGGGCAGGGTTAGTTTCATGGATGTTGGATTTAAATGCATTCATTGTTATTGCTTTATGTGTGTTGGGATTTATTTATCCACATTTTTATATGAAAAGAAAGCGAAAAAAACGTTTAAATACCATTTCCTATCAATTGATAGAAACATTAGGAACTATGGCGAATTCATTAAGAGCGGGTTTTAGCTTTATGCAGGCAATGCAGTTAGCGGGAAAGGAAATCCCTGAGCCTTTAGGACCTGAATTAGACCGTGCTGTTACGGAAGCGGGTCTTGGCGTTCCAATGGAGGAAGTACTAGAAAGTATGATGAAACGATTACCAAACAAAGAGCTTGAGGTTGTAATTCGAGCCATCCTTGCCCAGCGCCGCTCTGGTGGGAATTTGGCAGAACTAATGGAGACGATGGAGGAAACGATTCGTGGAAGAATCAGAGTATTGGAAGAACTTAGGACATTAACTGCTCAAGGAAGAATGTCCTCCTGGATAATAACGGTGATTCCTATTTGTCTAGGTTTATATTTACATTATTTCGGTGATGGATATTTTACACCAATGCTTGAACATCCGCTTGGCTGGATCATGCTTTCTTCAGCAACAATATCCGTTGTTATTGGATGGATATTCCTTCGAAAAATCGTAAAGATTGAGGTGTAGTGATGTGATAATAAATACTGCGTTCATGATATTTGGGTCGGCATTTTTTACCTTAATAACAGCAGGGATCTTATCGTTTTTATTTAGGAAACAACTTATCATCGAAGAGCGACTTGATCAATATTTTGATAATACAGATTATAGTATCGAAAAAGGTAATATAGATGGAACAGAGAAACTTAAGAAAAAACATCCTATCTTTCAGACTTATTGGAATATAGGAATTCAGTTTGTGAACAAACGAATTTCAAAAGCGGAAAAAAGGAAATTATCTGTTTTACTTCGTGATGCCGGCTATGAATATAAAATATCTGCCACTGAATTTAGATTAATTCAGCTCTTGTTAACTGTCAGTAGTGGAGTTCTAGTTTTTCTATTATTTTTACCATTAGCAGATAACAAAGCGATTGCGTGGTTGTTAGTAATTTTCATGGCTTTTCTCTTTTATCGTCTCCCATTGTTTTATTTAAGCAAAAAACGAACTCAACGTATTAAAGAGATTGATCGATCGATGGCAGATTTTTTCGATATGGTAAATGTCTTACTTGAAGCTGGAATGGGATTGGATGCTGCTTTGGCAGAGGTAAGTCTTCAATCAAAGGGATCTTTAGCAGAAGAGTTCTTCAAAACACTTGATGATATGAAGCTTGGAAAATCTAGAAGAGAAGCGTTTTACGAACTTCGTAAACGAATTCCCTCTGACTCGTTTCAAAGTATTATGAATTCGTTAATTCAAGCGGACCAGCTGGGAATCGGTATGTCAAGAGTTCTTCGTAATTTAACTGTAAGAATCCGGGAACAACGACGTGAGAAAGCTCGCGAACAAGCAATGAAGGCACCCGTAAAAATGATCTTTCCGATGGCTTTCTTTATTTTTCCATCTATATTTATCGTCATTTTAGGACCGTTAGTCATTCGGTTTGTTACTGAGGGACTTGGTGGCTAAGGATTATGGAAAAGAAAATAGAACGAAGTTGCTTACTATTATTAAAATAGACATTCCCTCTTTTTGGTAATGTCTATTTTGTTTATTAATGCAATTAGTGGCTGGATTAAGGCTTGTTAAATGAAAATTAATTTCAATTATTTAGTTACAATCCGTTATGACAAAGGTAATTATTAAAATTAAAAATCATATCTGATTAGGAAAGGAAAGTTTTAAGTGTTGCAATAATTTATAATTATCTCATTTTTAATTCCTAGTAAACTCATAGAAATTTGTTGACATAGGTTCGTTCTGTGTTTAAAATGAAAAATAATTAAACTAGATAAAAGATTTTAGAAGGAGGAGGGGACCTTGCAGGAAAATCAAAATCAATTAAATGCTGTTTTTGAGGAAATTTCAAAAACACTCGAGACGATGAAATTTGGCTCAATCACATTAGTGGTTCAGGATGGAAAAATTATTCAAATTGAAAAAAGTGAAAAGTTGAGATTTAAATAACTGCTGACTGGACAACTAGAAGTAGTTTTATCTGAATTTATTATATAAAATCGATGAAACTGCCTTGTTAGAAAGAGAGAATTGGAGGCGTTCCGTTTGACTGAAAAATTAACCTTTAGCAATTTTGATACGTATCCAGAAATAGAGATTGCTGAAGATGAACAAACTAAAGGAGCTTTAAACGTTTTAAGCTGGGCTTACAATCACTATACAGATGATGAATTAGTCTATGCCTGTAGCTTTGGAATTGAAGGAATTGTTTTGATTGATTTAATCTCAAAAGTAAATGATTCGGCGAAGATTGTATTTCTTGATACAGACCTTCATTTTGAGGAAACCTATAAACTGATTGATGAAGTGAAGAAACGCTATCCAAACCTAAGAATTGAGATGAAAAAGCCGAGTCTTACTCTAGAAGAACAGGCAGAACAGTATGGAGATGAGCTTTGGAAACGTGAGCCAAACAAGTGCTGTGAAATTAGAAAGGTCATTCCGCTAAACGATGTTCTTTCTGGTACAACTGCTTGGTTGTCTGGATTAAGACGTGAGCAATCAGAAACACGTAAGAATACAAACTTTTTTAACAAAGACAATAAATTTAAATCAATCAAAATCTGTCCTTTAATTCATTGGACGTGGAAGGATATTTGGAGATACGCACATAAAAATGGTTTGCCATATAATATTCTTCACGACAATGGCTATCCAAGTATTGGCTGCAAACCTTGTACTTCAGCTGCCTTTAATGCAGACGATTTACGTTCAGGCAGATGGACGGGTTCAGGCAAAACTGAGTGTGGACTTCATTTATAAGAGGTAACGAACTATGACCTTAACTTATATAGCTGGAGCAGTTGCTCTCTTTTTTGCAATGAACATTGGAGCTAGTGGTGCCGCGGCATCGGTTAGTGTTGCCTACGGATCAGGTGCCATTGCAAACAGAAAAAAGGCACTTTTGCTTTGTGGGCTTGCCATTTTTGCAGGTTCAGTAATCGGTGGTGCTGAGGTAACCAAAACAATCGGTTCTGATATTATCCCGCAGTCACTATTAAATGCTAAAGTTGTCTTGATTATTTTATCCTCTGCGGCTTTATCATTATTTATTGCAAATTTGATCGGAATCCCACTTTCAACCAGCGAAATTACGGTCGGCTCGGTTGTAGGAGTAGGGGTTGCCTATAAATCGTTATTTATTAATAACATTTTAGTCATCGTGAGCTTTTGGATTATTGTCCCGGCAATTGCATTTGTTATTGCCATCATATTTGGACATGTCATTAAGAGATTAGAAAAAAAATATCCGAGCTTAAACAGTGATAAAAACAAAAGAGCTTTGTCGATTTTTGTTATTATTGTTGGATTTTTTGAAGCTTTTTCAGCCGGGATGAATAATGTTGCAAATGCAGCAGGCCCAATGGTTGGAGCAGGTCTCATCTCGATCAATACAGGAACGATTGTTGGCGGCTTATTTATTGCCGTTGGCGCGATGACTCTTGGAGGACGGGTACTAGAGACGAATGGTAAGAAAATAACGAAGTTTTCTTTACTTGAAGGTGGGGCTGTTTCCGGAACGGGAGCTTTCTTAGTTACACTGGCATCCATTTTCGGTTTACCGGTACCGTTAACACAAGTAACGAGCACAGCGATTATTGGAATCAGTACGGTACAAAACGGTTCCAACGCTTTAAAAAAGAATATTATTAGTAAAATTTTAAAGGTATGGCTTGTGTCACCAATACTTTCACTTGTTATCTCATATGGACTTGTAAAGTTATTTGTTGATAGTGACATGTATTCTATCGTTGTCCTTTTCAGTGTTTGTGCAGCGACACTTGGAATTATTAGCTTAGTAAAAACGATCAGAGAAGACTCACGTTCGATTTATGAGCAAGGTGGAGGAATTTAAGAAAATTCCTGACGAAATTATCAGATAATGTTATAATCTTTGAGGAATACCTAGTAAAAACATAGGGGAAGTTATTTTATTATTACGGAATATGAAAGGTTTAAGGTAGCTGCTTTATCCCTTTCTTATCAGGAACAAACTCAGGAGGAATGTTAAAAATGGCATTAAGTACACCGCATGGCGGAAAATTAGTTAATCGTTGGAATCCAGAATATAACGTTGAAAACATCATAAAAGAAATTGAAATCGACAATATGGCACTTAGTGATCTTGACTTGATTGCTACTGGCGCATATAGCCCAATTGAAGGATTTTTAGGACAAGCAGATTATGAATCTGTAGTAAAAGATATGCGTCTTGCTGATGGACATGTATGGAGTATTCCAATCACATTGCCGGTATCAGAAGAACAAGCATCATCAATCATCGTTGGCGAAGAATATAGACTTGTTTTTCAAGGTATAACTTATGGTGTCATAACAGTTTCTGACAAATTTGTTCCGAATAAAGATGTAGAAGCTGAAAATGTATATCGTACATCGGATCTTGCTCACCCTGGTGTGAAAAAAATGTTTGATCGTGGCAATGTTTATGTCGGCGGAAAAATCACACTTGTTAAGCGGATTGAAAGAGAACAATTCCAAAGCTATTATTTAGATCCAGCTGAAACAAGAGTCATTTTCGAGGACAAGGGTTGGAAAACTGTCGTTGGTTTCCAAACAAGAAACCCGGTTCACCGTGCACACGAATACATTCAAAAAACAGCATTAGAAACAGTTGATGGCTTGTTCTTAAATCCACTTGTTGGTGAAACAAAATCAGATGATATTCCAGCGGATGTTCGCATGGAAAGCTATGAAGTATTATTGAAAAACTATTATCCACAAGACCGTGTTTACCTTGCTGTGTTCCCAGCTGCAATGCGCTATGCCAGGTCCAGAGAAGCAATCTTCCACGCAATGGTCAGAAAAAATTATGGCTGCACACATTTTATTGTTGGCCGTGACCATGCAGGTGTAGGCGATTATTACGGCACATACGATGCTCAGTTGATCTTCAGTCATTTCACTGCTGAAGAGCTCGGCATTAACTTATTGTTCTTTGAACACAGCTTCTATTGCTCAAAATGCGAAAATATGGCTTCTACTAAGACTTGCCCACACGGTAAAGAGCATCATGCGATTCTTTCAGGAACGAAAGTGCGTGAATTGCTACGTAATGGTGAAATTCCACCAAGTACATTCAGCCGTAAAGAGGTAGTAGAAGTGTTAATCAAAGGTCTTCGCAAGCATGCTGTAAAGGCATAAGGCAGGCAATAGGGAGGTATGGAAATCATGGGAAAAAGTACAAATATTACGTGGCATGAGCAATCCTTATCAAAGGAAGCACGTCGCGAGCAAAATGGACACCAAAGCTTTGTGTTATGGTTTACTGGACTTTCAGGGTCAGGTAAATCAACGGTAGCAAATGCTGTCGCTCAAAAGCTTTTTGAATCAAGTATTCGAAATTATGTGCTTGACGGAGACAATATCCGTCACGGCCTAAATAAAGACTTAGGGTTCTCTGATGCGGACCGTACGGAAAATATTCGCCGCATTGGTGAAGTTTCTAAATTATTTGTCGATGGTGGGCAAGTTGTCCTTACAGCATTTATTTCACCTTTTATCGCTGATCGTGAGCTTGTACGTAATCTTCTTGAAGAGGATGAGTTCATTGAAGTATATGTAAAATGCCCGCTTGAAGAATGCGAAAAGCGTGATCCAAAAGGTCTTTATGACAAAGCAAGAAAAGGACTTATTCCTGATTTTACAGGGATCCATTCACCATATGAAGAACCACAAGCGCCAGAAATTGTGGTTAATACAAGTGAGTCTTCCGTTGATGAATGTGTGGATCAAATCATTCAATACTTGTCATCAAAAAACGCGATTTAAACCACGTGGTGGCAATTTTATAAAATAGCAATGTCAATATACTTTATGTATCATAGAGGTTACCGTCTATTCAGAAAGTGTGGATGGACGGTAGTCTCTTTTTAGATTATAAAAAACCACTGTGGTATGATAGGATAATATCTCAATTAGAAGGTGGTGTTTGAGAAATTGCTGGAAGAACAACAATCGTTGGAGCAAAGCAAATATAGCCAAGTAATTCAGCCAACAGATAGGGAAGCCATTCTTTATATTTGTCATGGCAGTCGACTAAAACAAGCACAGGAGCAAGCTACTGCATTTGTTCAAGCCCTTATGAGTGAAAAGCTAGCCCCGATTCAAGAATACTGTTTCCTCGAGCTTGCACAGCCTACTATTGAAGAAGCTTTTAGAGCATGTGTTGAAAAGGGAGCAACAAAAATCATTGCCATTCCACTTCTTCTCCTGACAGCCGCACATGCAAAAGAAGATATCCCAAATGAGTTAATTGCAATAAAAAAGAAGTATCCAAATATTCATGTTGCCTATGGCCAACCAATCGGTGTTCATCGATCCATTTCCACCATTCTTCATGAACGGATTATTGAGACGAAGCACTCCTTCTCCTCTGATTCGATGGTTTTACTTATTGGCAGAGGGAGCAGCGATCCAGAAGTAAAGCAAGATCTTAGCCAAATTGCACAATTATTAAAGCAACATCTCCAAATAGACAGAGTGGACATAAGCTTTTTGGTTGCAGCAAAGCCGAGCCTTAAGGAAGCCTTACATATTGTGCAGGACACGCATTATAAAAAGGTTTTTGTGATTCCGTATTTGCTCTTTACAGGCGTTCTCATGAATAAAATTGATAAAATCATCCGAGAACATAATGAGCAAACAGACCAGGATATCATTTTGTGTAAATATTTAGGCTATCATCCTATTTTAACTAAAATAATAAAGGATCGAGTTATCGAGGCGCAAAAACTGCCAGAATAGCTACCAAATCCAAAATAAGGCACTGTTTATCTAGAGAAGATAAACGTGCTTTTTTAATTTGGCTTTTTTAAAGGAGAAGGTTAAGAATGAACACTCTGTTGATTAGAGCGGAAATCAACAGTCAAACTTTACACGTGCAATAAAATAAAATTATTATTAAAATAGAATTAAAATATTATGAAACAATAATAAAGAGAGGGTATAATACAGTTATCTTAGAACTGATCAACAACGTATTATTTCATAATTTTTACTTCTAACTTTGCCGCAACAAACTACTTCCATATATTTTCTTACTATATTTTTATCCCCTTATTAGAAGGAGACACATCATGACGTTTGAAATATTGCAAGCATCTTCGTTCAGTACTATAAAAAAGGATGAAACCGTTCCATTAATTCAGATCATTGATGATGATTTAACTCAATTAATGGAACTGAAAAGGAATTTGGAGGACAAGGGGTGGATGGTGATTGCCGATGCAAATCCGCAAACTGCCATTTCGCATTATTTTGAAATGCGTCCTGGACTGTCTAATTCTAGATAACAGCTTAGGAAATAAACTAGGGTATCATTTCCTAGACGAAATACAAAAGCATAACAAAAAACTGTTCGTACCAAAAATTATTCTAAGTTCAGACCCCAGTAGAGAAGCAAGACTAAAGGCACTCAGCAATGGTGCAGATGATTATTTTACAAAACCATTAGATATTGAAGAAATCAGTATCCGGAATTGCGAGACATTTGGAATTAAAACAGATATTCGAGCAATCTGTTTTAATCGACGAATTAACTCAGGTTTTTAACAAAAGGTTCATGGAGTTTGATTTACCAAAAAGATTAGATGATTGGAGACGCTCTGATTACTCCTTAACGATTGCTGTAATCGATATTGATCATTTTTCAACGTTAAATAAGCGTTTTGACTTTTTGATTGGAGATAGGATTCTAGCAGATCTTGCTTTATTCTTACAAGAAAATATAAGAAGCACAGACACCGTCTATCGACTTGGTGAAGATCGGTTTCTTCTAGTTTTCCCGCGGTCTAGTGAACAAAAAGCAAGTGAAGTTCTAAATCGATTACTAAAACAATATTCCCAAAAGACCCACGAATACCATAATCAAACCTTATCAATCACTTTTTCCGCTGGTATTTTTGAAGTCCAGCATCCAGACCTGAGTTCGAAGGAGATGGTTTCATTTGCGGAACAAGCTTTAGAAAAAGCAAAGCGTGAGGGTAGAGCAAGAGTCGAAATGTTCAATGATAAAACGTTGATTACGAAAAAGAAGCTTTTTATTTCCGTTATTGAGCATGACAGTATTATTCGAACAATGTTAATGAAAGTATTAGCATCGTTAGATCTGGAACAATATGAGATTCAAATTGAGTTGTTTGAAGATGGAGTAAAGTTTGTTGAATCAGATTGGATTCGCTTAAATGGTTATCATTTCATTGTGTTTGAAGCTGTGATGCCACAAATGAATGGTATTGAAATTCTATATAAATTGAAAGAGTTAAAGCTCCGATCACCAATGAGAATTCTTATGCTCGCTGGAAAAAAGGATGAAAAAGAAATTGCAAGAGCCTTAAAGCTCGGTGCAGATGATTATATGACCAAACCGTTTAGTATTACTGAAGTTAAAGCGAGGATTGAGCGATTGCTTCAAAGGATGTTATAAGATGTTTAAAGACGAAATCATAATTTTATCGTTTGCTAGTGTAGTCATATCGGTTATTTTGGTTATTTTATTGTTTTACTTAATGATTCGTAAAACAATTGAAAATAACCGAAGTAGAAAAATTAAAGTGATCAAAGACGAGATGAATCCAAAATTATACGATTTTTTAGTAGAAGGAAATGTTGTTCGTAGCCTTCAACCAAATACAACACTTAAAAAAATCGCTTTAGAGGAATTGCTTCTTCGGTATTCCGAAACCATTGAAGGTGAAGGAGAAAGGCAAAATATACAGAAATTAGCGGAACTTCATTTAAAAAATTATTATCGTAAAGGTTTAACCAGCCTGATATGGAGTAAGCGAATGAATGCCTTGTTCCACATCGAAGACTTAAGAGTGAAAAGTCTGACTGAAGATGTAATAAAAGCATTGCAGTCAAACAGGATGACAAATGAAGAATTGATATTAGCCTTTCGAATTTTAGCAAGTTTTGAGTACTCCGATATTTTTCCATTACTTCAGTCAAAATGGGATAGGCTGACTGAATATGATTTTCGGTCCATCCTTTCACGCCTAAGTGATTCCATGTTTGAATCCTTTATTCTTCAATTTCATCATTGTCCAAATGGAATGAAATTTGCCATTCTTGAAGTCATTAGTATAAAGCGGGATTCCAACTATATTAATTTTTTAGAAACGACCTTTTCTAAAGGGGAAGGAGAGCTTCGTCTTCGTGCTTTAAAATCAATATCATCAATTGGTTATTGTTCAAATGTGAAGCTTTTTCTTCCTTTAGTACATTCATCTGTTTGGCAGGAAAGAATGCTTACAGCAAGAATTCTTGGGAATTTGAGAGAAAAGGAACATATTCCTCTTTTAAAAAAACTACTATCAGATCGAGTTTGGTATGTTCGTTATCAAGCTGGGCAGTCAATTATGATGTTTCCAAATGGAAAAGAAATTCTTCGAGAAATATGTGAAACCTCAGTCGATCCGTTTTCTAAGGACATGGCATCAGAATGGATATACAAAGGAGAAATATAGAAGATGGATACTCTCTTTTTTCACAGCCTAGCTTATTATTTTACATGGTTTTTTGCTATCTATATGGCGGTGGTCATCCTTTTTTATTCATTTATTTTCTTTCAGTCCATCCTCCAGCTTCGGAAGGAGTACCGCCTCAATCGGGAGCAATTATTTCATGATACGATGAATGAAATTAATATGAAACCAATCTCGATTCTTGTTCCTGCTTATAATGAAGAGCTGGGCGTTGTTCAAAGCATTCGATCATTACTCGCAATCAACTATCCAAGCTTTGAAGTTGTTGTGATTAATGACGGTTCGAATGACCAGACGCTAGAAAAAGTAATTGAGCATTACGATATGGTAGAGATTGAAAGAGCGATTCGCAAGCAAATAAAAACGGCACCCATTCGAAAATTATATCAGTCTAAAATTTATCCTGAACTTTTTCTAATCGATAAAGAAAATGGTGGGAAAGCGGATGCTCTCAATGTTGGGTTGAATTTTGCCCATTATCCTTATTTTTGTTCTTTAGATGGAGATTCTGTTCTAGAACGAGATGCCTTTTTAAAAGTAATGAAACCTATTATTGACTCCAATGAAGAAGTGGTTGCTTCAGGAGGCAGTGTTCGCATCGCAAACGGTTGTGATATTCGTGGCGGCCACCTAGTTAAGGTTGGATTATCAAAAAATCCATTAGTGATGATGCAAATTATTGAATACTTAAGGGCATTTTTAATGGGACGAATTGGACTCAGTAAACATAACCTCCTGCTAATTATTTCTGGGGCCTTTGGAGTTTTTTCGAAAAGCTTGATCATCGAGGCGGGTGGATATAACCCCAATACGGTCGGAGAAGATATGGAGCTTATCGTTCGTGTTCATCGCCTCATTAAAGAAAAAGGTTTAAAGAAAAAAGTGGTTTATATTCCTGATCCAGTTTGTTGGACAGAGGTTCCAGAAAGTTGGAGATATTTGCGCAGACAAAGGCGTAGATGGCATCGAGGTTTATTTGAAAGCCTTTGGACACATCGCAAACTAACCTTTAATCCTAAATATGGATTAATCGGTCTCGTTTCATTCCCATATTTTTGGATTATCGAGTTTTTTGGACCAGTTGTCGAACTCTCAGGTTATCTTTTTATCGTGATCAGTATTTTTGTTGGTGGAGTGTATATCGAGTTTGCCATTATCGTCTTTTTATTATCCTGCTTGTATGGGTCGTTATTTTCCATGACGGCAGTCCTGCTTGAAGAATGGAGTCTGCGAAAATATCCAAAGGTTTCACAAATTATGATGTTATTCCTTTATTCGATAACCGAATCACTTTGGTATCGTCCTTTAACTGTATTATGGCGAATTGAAGGAATTTGGCAGCAAATGATCGGTGACAAGAGTTGGGGAGAAATGAAGCGAAAAGGTGTATCCCGATGAAAATTAAATTTAAGGGGCAAAAGCTCTTAATTCTTTATTTATTTCTGTTCATTTTAATCTTAACTAGTCCTTTTTGGTTATGGACCTTTAAGGATTCTAAACTATTGAATGTATTAATCATTGATAAAACAGTACCTAGTACGGATTTTCGAGAACACGAGGGCTTTGTTTGGCTGTTAAATAATGAAAAATATGTAAAAAAGAATAAACAAGCTTATTCAGTTCAACAGGATTATGTTGGATTTAAACCAGAAAGAAATAAAACCTTTAAAATAGAAAACCTCCCGGAAAACATGAATCAATACGACCTTATTTATTTAACAGATCTGTATGGTGTGTATAAAGAGGAATTTGAGAATTCAAATCAAAGTGGAGAGCGTTCTGAGCAGGTATACGGTGGCCTCACAAACGATGAAGTCGAAAAGCTAGATAAGACACTTCTGACCTGGGG
Source organism: Bacillus sp. T3 (assembly GCF_033449965.1). NCBI lineage: Bacteria > Bacillati > Bacillota > Bacilli > Caryophanales > Bacillaceae > Bacillus > Bacillus sp. T3. The sequence goes on along the minus strand of NZ_CP137761.1, from coordinate 3,091,153 downwards.
AAGACGTTGATTGCGGAGTTTAATACCTTTGCAAGCCCTACTGAAGAAGAAGCAAAGGAAAGAATATCTAATATTTTAAATCTTTCTTGGAGCGGATGGATTGGACGTTACTTCCCGGATTTAAATAGTGATGAGGTCCCTTCATGGGTAATCGAAAACTATGAGAAATTTCACGGTACATGGAATTTAAAGGGTGATGGGATTGTATTTGTTGATAAAAATGACTTTGTGTTCGTGTTGTCAGGTAGTGAGCTAAAGGAAAATGAACGAGCTCCATTGTTTACTTTAAGTAAACAAGGAAAGGAAAAATTTGATCTAGATGAGTCGCAACATTATGAGTATTGGTTCGATATAGTTGAGGCCAGAAATCGTGACGAGGTTTATGCGAATTATAAACTTCCTGTTACTAAAACTGGAAAAGAAAAAGTAGCACAATATGGGATACCGGAAAGCTTTGCTGCCATCATTCATCATCAAAATAGAAAATACTCCACTTATTATTTTGCAGGTGATTTTTCCGATGAGCCTGAGATACCTGCCATTTATCAATCGGAATTACTTACGTTCTGGAAAAAGAACTTTACCCTTAAACCAACCTTTTACTGGAACACATATGTTCCCATGATGAAAAAAATATTGGCTGAGGGACTTTATAAGAAGGGTGAAGACAAAGAATTAATAGAAGTGCTTGAAAAGGATGGAATAAAGACCAACAGTGTTACGACAGAATCAACAATCCAGGTTCTAAAAAATGGAAAATGGGAGGATATGCTAGTAAAGGGAGTAAACATGGGAATTGCAAAACCTGGATATTTTCCTGGTGAAGCGGCTATAACAAAGGCAGAATACTTACGATGGTTTCAAGCAATCGGAGACATGAATGCCAATACAGTTCGTGTTTACACGCTTCATCCACCAGCTTTTTATGAAGCGTTTTACGAGTATAACCAATCCGCAAAAAAGCCACTTTATTTAATTCATGGCGCATGGGTTAATGAGGAAAAGTTGGTTTCAAGTCAAAATGCATTTTCCAACGATACAACTGAAGATTTTCAAAAGGAAATTAAAAAGGTTATAGATGCCATACATGGAAATGCACAAATACCAGATAAAGCTGGGCATGCCTCTGGTAGCTACACCTGGGATATTTCGAAGTATGTCTTAGGGCTTCTGATTGGGATCGAGTGGGACCCGGAAGCCGTCTTGCATACAAATCAACAGAATCCTGATCAAGCTATATATACAGGAGTATACTTTAATACGAAGGACGCAACACCCTTTGAAGGCTGGCTAGCACGGATGCTTGATTTTACAACACAGTATGAATCTAATCAATATCATTGGCAACACTCGGTTAGCTTCTCAAACTGGGTAACCACTGACTTACTGGAACATCCAAAAGAGCCTTTAGAGAGTGAAGATCTCGTGTCCGTTGACCCAAATCATATTGTTAAAACGGAAAGGTTTAAGGCAGGTTTTTTTGCCTCTTATCATATTTATCCGTATTATCCTGACAGTTTAAATCTTGATGAGACGTATACGAACTACCGTGACAGTGAGGGCAAGAAAAATAACTATGCCGGTTATTTACATCAGCTTATTAAAGCGCACAAGCTTCCTGTCGTAGTAGCAGAATTTGGGGTTCCTTCTTCCCGTGGTCTTACACATAAGAATGTTTATGGAATGAATCAAGGAGCTTTGTCAGAAAAGGAACAAGGTCAAATTAACCAAAGACTGTTCAAATCAATTGTTGCAGAAGGCTATGCAGGTGGAGTTGTATTCTCTTGGCAGGATGAGTGGTTTAAGCGAACTTGGAATACAATGGACTACGATGATCCAAATCGTCGCCCATATTGGTCAAATGTGCAAACGAATGAACAGCATTTTGGACTACTTGGTTTTGATACGGGTAAGCAAGGAAAGACGATGTATGTGGATGGAAATGATGGTGACTGGACTCGAAATAACATCAAGCCAATCTATAGTGATGAAAATAGAACTGGATTGCTTCAAAAAGCTTACATTCACGCTGACGAAACAAATGTATACGTCCGACTTGATTATAATGAAAAGATTGATTGGGATGTGCAATCGACACACTTACTGTTTGATACCATTACGAATCAAGGGCAAATGAATATCCCGTTGAATGATTCGAAAAAAATTAACACAAATATTGGTGTCGACTTTCTTATTAATCTGTATGGAGAAAAGGAATCAAAAATATTAGTCGATAGCTACTACGATCCATTTTATTACCAATACGGTCATCAGCTTCATATGATTCCAGAAATAGCAGGAACAAATGAAAAGAATAACGGTATGTTTAATCCAATCCGATTAGCGTTAAATAAAAAGCTTGAAATACCGGATAAGGGGATCAATATTAAGTTTCAGGATGTTGAAACAGGAAAGCTTCTGTATGGAAATGGTAATCCTGATTCAGAACAATATCAATCACTAACAGATGTCAGTATAAGCAAAGATCAGAAAATGCTTGAAATGCGGATTCCATGGCAGCTACTCAATGTGAAAGATCCCAGTCAGCGTTTAATAATGAGTAATATTTGGGAAAAGGGTATAGAAGGGGTAGAAAAAACGGAAGGAATCAGAATTGGGATTGTAACCAATAAAAAGGATGGTTCCATCCAAACCTTTCCTACGTTAAGTGAAAGCAATTTAGATCAAAAGGATGCGTATTTGTTTCAATGGAAGGAATGGGAGCAACCAAGCTACCAAGAAAGATTAAAGGAATCTTATTTCATCATGAAGGAAACATATGCTAACAGTGGAAAGTAATTAATGGGGAATGATCAATCAGATCATTCCCGAATTGTCGAGGAAGGGTATTTGCACCTTCTACTCCAACGGTGGGAAATTCAAATCGCGCGGACAATGAGTGCGTTATTTTCCTAAATATCTTCTTATATGGTATTGTTCCGGACATTAGATGCGTTATTTTGCAAAAAATAACGAAAATAGGGTGCCAAATCGCTAAATAAAGGCTTCTATGTCCGATAGAAAGAAAAATGAACGCTTTTATGACAAATAGCGTATCCTATGTCCGCCTACCACCATACTACCGCGGTGAACTAAAAAAGTAATAGACTGTCGTGAGTTTCTCGACAGCTGAGGGAATGGTCAATTAGACCATCCCTTTTTCTGGAAATAACCTCCAGATTAAAGCGATGGGTTACTGAGGATAATGATAGGGTAACCAATTTATCCTGGAGGGTGTAAAAATGCTGAAGAAGATTTTGCTTTCTGCGTTTGTCTTGTTTATGTCTATGCCTGTTTTCTCAAAGGCTGAAATAACAATGTTCAAAGAACCGCCTTTTGAATTTTACAAGGTTTCAGCAGGTGATTCTTTTTGGTTTATTGCACAGCGATATGGACTAGATTATAAGCAATTAATGGCACTTAATCCAAATGTCCAGCCATATAATATGCATATTGGTGAAATCATTCGCTTGAAACCGTCTGCAGAAAGCCCAAGTACATTCCAAAACCAAGTGGCACAGTTAGTGAATGCTGAACGTGCTAAGCATGGTTTAAAGCCGCTTGTTCATCGCGCAGACCTAAAAAATGTTGCTCAGAAAAAAGCAGAAGATATGATTAACTCAAATTATTTTTCCCATACCAGTCCAAACTATGGTTCACCCTTTGATATGATGAAGACATTCGGTATTTCTTACTCAAGTGCGGGTGAAAATATCGCAAAGGGTCAAACCACACCGGAACAAGTAATGAATTCATGGATGAATTCTTCAGGTCATCGCGCAAATATCTTAAACTCAAGCTACAATACTATAGGTGTTGGCTTCTATCACGGCGCTTGGGTTCAAATGTTTATTCAATCTCGTTAACAAAAAGGTCTGATTCTCCTAAGGAGGCTCAGACCTTTTTTCATTTTTTCAACGCTCCTTAACTTTAAAGTCAATTTTTTTAAAATACGTGCATAAATTAAGTGGGATGAACTTGATTGAGCGGATCAGATAGAGGACAAAGTTAGGGAGAAGAGGCGGATGCACGTGAATAAAAGCGTATATGATCAAACTTATCGATTTTTTAAAACCAAAATACTGATACTGATATTCCTAACGGCTGGACTGATTGTTGCCATCCATTTTTATTTAAAAAGCCAAATTAAGATTGAGGCACCAGAAGTGGATTTAGGCCGGAAGGTAATTATTCAACTACCAACCAGTGAAGAACTCCAAACCTATGAAAACTTGCTTGTTGAAAGGGACGGGAAGCTTTATTACGATGGTGAAATCAATACGATTGATGTAACAGATGGAGTGGTTGTCATTCAGGATTGGAAGTGACAAACAAGAGGGAATAAGAGGGGGTAGTCCAAATAGCACATTTTTTTAAGCTCGTCGGAAATATACTTGAAGTTTGAATTAATCGTGTTAAAATCATTTAGGAGACTACTCCACTTTTTTTTTGGAATTTATTCTGGATAAAATAAGTGAAACTTTTCTTGGTTTAGAATCGTCTAATAATAGGTAAACAAAATACGGCACATTAATGAATAATTCACCTGTTAAGTTTCCAACTCCTAAATAATGTGATATCGTATTATACATTCATTCAGCTTACTAGTAATAATCGAGGTGTAATCAATGAAAAAGTTTTTAACAGCTCCAAAAAAACTACTAAGTGGATCGCTTTCTTTATTCTTCTTAGCAGTTATTCTGTTTTGGATCAAAACGTATGCAGCCTACCTAATAGAATTTGATTTAGGAATCGATAATAGGATACAAAAATTCTTATTGTTTATTAATCCTTTAAGCTCTACCTTGCTATTTTTAGGAATTGCGTTATTGTTCCGTAAACGTGGACAAAACGTAACTCTTATTATTGTGAATTTTATTCTGTCCTTCCTTTTGTATGCAAATGTTGTATATTATCGCTTTTTTAGTGATTTTATTACAGTCCCAGTTCTTTTGCAGACAAAAACGAATGCCGGTCAACTTGGAGATAGTGTTTTGTCACTAATGTCTCCTTGGGATGTATTTTATTTTACCGATACTATTCTATTAATCTTGTTTTTAGTATTTAAAGTAGTTAAACCTTTACACGGGAACAATCGACGTCCTGCTGCCTTTGTACTTGCCGCTGCCGTTATTGTTTTCTTGTTTAATCTCGGCTTAGCAGAAAAGGATCGTCCTGAACTGTTGACTCGTTCTTTTGACCGAAACTACTTAGTTAAATATTTAGGTGCTTATAATTTTACAATCTATGATATTGTTCAAAATGCCCGCTCATCAAGTCAACGAGCGATGGCGGATAGCAGTGATATTGTTGACGTCGAAAACTATATAAAAGCAAACTACGCTGCTCCAAACCCAGCATACTTTGGTCAGGCTAAAGGGAAGAACGTAATCTATGTTTCGATGGAATCACTTCAGTCCTTTATCATTGATTATAAAATTAATGACCTTGAAGTAACACCATTCTTAAACTCTTTAGCACATAGTGGTGAGGCATTTTATTTTAATAACCTATTCCACCAGACTGGACAAGGAAAAACATCTGATGCTGAATTTATGATGGAAAACTCACTTTTCCCAATGTCACAGGGATCTGTCTTTGTGAATAAAGCGCAGAATACTTACCAGGCTATGCCAGGGATTTTAAAAACCCAAGGTTATACATCAGCAGCATTTCACGGAAACTATAAAACATTCTGGAATCGAAGCGAAATTTATAAAGCCTTTGGTTATGATAAATTTTTCGATGCCGAATATTATGATATGAGTGAGGAAAACACCAAGTATTATGGAATGAAGGATGTCCCATTCTTTGAAGAATCAATTCCTTTATTAACAAGTTTAAAACAACCTTTTTACTCTAAATTTATTACGCTATCAAACCATTTCCCATTTGGAATGGATGAGGGTGATACAGATTTTCCAAAAGGTGATTTTGGTAACAATGATGTTGTAAATAGTTATTTCCAATCTGCTCATTATATGGACCAAGCGTTACAAAAATTCTTTAATGATTTAAAAGCTGCTGGTTTATACGAGAATACGATTATTGTCCTTTATGGTGATCACTATGGTATATCAGAAAACCATAATGAAGCGATGTCAAAAGTACTCGGTAAAGAAATCACTCCATTTGAAACTGCTCAATTGCAGCGTGTTCCAGTGTTTATCGTGGCACCAGGTGTTAAAGGTGGAATCATCAATTCATACGGTGGACAGGTGGACGTTATGCCAACTGTATTACACCTTTTGGGAATCGATACGAAGGACTATTTGCAAATGGGTACAGATCTTTTATCACCAGATCACAACCAAACCGTACCATTCCGTAATGGAGACTTTGTATCTCCAGAACTTACGAGTGTTGGTGGCAAAATATATAACAATGCAACAGGTGAACTAATTGATACTGAATTAGATAAGGAGTTATCTGATCAGGTTAGTACAAGACTTAAAATATCTGACGAAATCGTTACGAAGGATTTATTAAGATTCTATACTCCTGAAGGATTTACACCAATAGATCCAAAAGATTATCAGTATGTAAAAGGAAAAGATAGTAAATAAGACGGAAACGAAAGGGAGGACTAATGTTCAAAAAGGACATTAGTCTTCTTTTTCTTTGCCCCAATTTCTTGTATACTAATGAATAACCGTGAAGGAGGGCTAGCCGTGAGTCTATGTAATTTAGATCATTCACTAGAAGATGTCAGAAAAAAGTTTGAGTCTCAAAGGAACTTTCTATCTAGCGAAGTATGTGAGTTGTTTGCAGATTTTTTTCGTGAAGAACACTCGCAAGAGATATTAAATGATGTGTTTCATCTGTTGAAAAAATATGATTTAGTTTCTGAGGAAGAACGAGAAGCACGAACCAACCGGCTTTTGCTTATTCTAAAAAATGTATAATCGAATGAAAAAGGAGCAAAATCTACCTCAGTTAATCCAGGGGGATTTAGCTCCTTTTGGCTTTTATATAAGAGAACTATTCTATTAACGTATTAACGGTATTCTGCTCCATCGAAGGAATATAGAGCTGATAATGATTTTTTCCATTATGCTTTGCTCGATACATAGCAACATCTGCTTTTTTTAATAGAGTCCCCATATCCTCACCAGCAATAGGATAAATGCTAATACCAATACTCGCGGACACGTTTAATTTATACTCTGCAACTATAAACGGAAGGTTGAAAGCTTTAACTAGGTTTTCAGCAAGCAGTTGCAGATAAACATATTCATTAACATTTGGTATAACAACGGCAAACTCATCCCCACCAAGTCTAGAGACAAAAGCAGTTTCTTCAAAAAAACTTGTAATCCGTTCTCCAACTCCCTTTAAAAGGAGATCACCAATTTCGTGTCCAAGTGTATCATTTATATGTTTGAATCCATCTAAATCTACGAACAAGAGGGCTAGACGGCTATTATCCTTTTTAGCACTTTTTAAAGAATCTCGTAAATAGTTTTCAAAATGCCGCCGGTTTGGTAGACCTGTCAAAAAGTCAAAATTTGCGAGTTGGTTTACTATATCTGTTGCCTCTTTTTGTTTTGTAAAATCGCGAATGTTGAATACTATACCATTAATATGTGGGTCCGCTAAATAATTTGTGAAGACAACATCACACCAGCGCGTACTTCCATCCCTGTGTCTCAATTTAACTTGATTACGGATTGATTCGATAGGATTTTTAATGATCTCCTCAATCATATTACACCAATAAAGGTGATCTTCGTTGTCAAAGAATGACTCTAAATTGGCTCCAATCGCATCAAAGGAGGGAAAGTCGAGTACTCGTTCGAAAGCCGGATTTAAATAGGTGATCTCTCCGAATTGATTCATAATACCAACGATATCGTAACTGTTATAGGTTATTGCACTAAGCTGCTTATCCTTTTGAGCAAGCTGAAATTCGATTTCTTTTTTTCTGTTATATCCTCTTTTAATGCTACAAATTGATAGGGTTTCCCTGATTGGTCTAATAACGGAGTAATAATTAATCGGACCCAAATAATTTTTCCGTCTTTTCTTTTGTTTTTGAGATCTCCTCGCCAAATATTACCTGACAGAATGGTATCCCACATGTTTTTGAAAAAATCATTTGAGTGGAATTGTGCATTAAATACTCTTGAATGACCACCAATTATTTCTTCAGGTTTATAAAGAGTTAAATCAAAAATATTCCGATTTCCATACAATACATTTCCATTGATGTCCGTTATAACAACGTTCATTGCTTGATCGACCGCATAAACTGTTTTTTCATTAATTAATATTTGTTGTGGATTTAATTCTTTCCGTTGATCCCATTGTTCATCAATAATTCCATGAGAAGAGTGTACCTGTAGGTCTATTTCAGGAAGTTTTGTTCTAGTTACTTCGTTTACATTTTTATCGGTTGCATCGTTGTGCTTCATTGTTTTTCTCCCAAGTATGGTATTCTAATATTCAGTTTACATGAATGTAATTATGATAAAAGTAAATTATTTTTACTTTTATTGAATAATATTTGAACGTTTGGAACTTCAGAAGGGAATGAAAATAAGTGAATAATTCGACAATCTTCGGGGTTTCTTTGCTGACAAACCTAGATTCGTTTGCTATAATATGAATGATTTCGAAACTGAATAATCTACATGTAGGGGAACTGGTTAGGCCAGTTGAGATATTATCCGCAGATAATGACCCTTTGAACCTGATCTGGTTAACGCCAGCGGAGGGAACATATCATTACAAAATAATTTTTGTTAGTATGCGCCCAGGAGATATTCCTAGGTGCTTTTTTGTTTTGAATCACTGTTCTTTAGGTTGATACATACAGGTAGATACAAATAAAAGGAGGATAAACATGAAGAAGTGGCTAGGTCTCTTGCTTGCAGCTTTGTTAATAACAGGTTGTAGTGCGGAAAAGAAGGAAGATGCGAAAGCTGATAAAGAAAGTGGAAAAGAGCTTAAAAAAATTAGTGTGGTGCTGGATTGGACTCCAAATACAAACCACACTGGATTGTATGTGGCAAAGGAAAAGGGTTACTTTAAAGAAGAGGGACTTGATGTTGATATTATTATGCCTGGTGAAGCAGGTGCGGATCAGTTAGTCGCGTCTGGTAAATCACAATTTGGGGTTGGCTACCAAGAAGGCGTAACACAGGCTCGAATTCAAGGGGTTCCACTTGTATCAATCGCAGCCGTTATTCAGCACAATACGTCCGGCTTTGCTTCTTTATCTGAGAAAAATATTGTATCTCCGAAGGATTTTGAAGGAAAATCATATGGCGGCTGGGGATCACCTGTTGAAAAATCCGTGATTGATTCACTTATGAAAAAGGAAAATGCAGATGTTAATAAGGTGAAAATTGTCAATATTGGTGATGCCGATTTCTTTACAGCGGTTAAGAAGGATATTGATTTTGCTTGGATTTATTATGGTTGGACGGGCGTTGAAGCAGAGTTACGTGGTGAAAAAATCAACATGATGTACTTAACGGATTACTCCGATAAGTTAGATTATTATACACCAGTGTTGACGACAAATGAAAAAATGATTAGCGAAAATCCAGAAGTAGTTAAAGCCTTTTTAAAGGCAGCAGCAAAGGGATATGAATATTCAATTAATAACCCAAGTGACGCTGCGGATATTCTTATTAAAGCAGCTCCAGATTTAGATGCTGACCTTGTGAAAAAAAGCCAAGAGTGGCTCGCACCTAAATACAAAGACGATGCAGCACGTTGGGGTGAACAAAAGCTAGAAGTTTGGGAAAATTATGCATCATGGATGTTTGAAAATGGTCTTTTAGACAAGGAATTAGATGCTGATAAAGCATTTACGAATGAGTTTTTACCTGAATAGGAGGAATAATGATGGCTAATGCTCTCGTGAGTATACAAATTATACCAAAGACGGCGAATGGGGAAGATGTCATTCCTTATGTAGATGAAGCAATCTCGATTATTCACGAATCAGGTGTAAAATATGAAGTTCATCCTTTAGAAACAACGATGGAAGGTGAACTCTCACTGTTGTTTACCATTATTGAAAAAATGAATCAGCGCATGATTGAAATCGGAAGTAGAAATGTGATCTCTCAAATAAAGGTACTTTATCAACCGGAAGGAATTACGATGGACACCTTGACGGAGAAATATCGATGAAACGAAACAATAGATTAATGAAAGGATGGAGACCCGTTGTGGTTCTCCTTCTTTTGTTCTTTTTATGGGAAGCTTTAGTTAAACAATTGGACGTTGAAGAATGGCTTCTGCCAGCACCGTCAACTATTTTTGTCGAAGCCTACCATGGTTGGAATAATTATTTTCCAGATTTACTTTCAACCGTAACGATTGCGGTCGAAGGATTTGCTGTTAGTGCTGCAATTGGATTAATCGTGGCCATTCTTCTTCAATTAGTTCCGTGGATTCGGGACGCGGTGTATCCACTCCTTATTTTATCGCAAAATGTTCCGATTATTGTCCTAGCGCCACTATTAGTTATTTGGTTTGGTTTCGGGTTGATGCCGAAGTTAATTGTCATTACGTTAATCTGCTTTTTCCCGATTACTGTGGCAGCGCTTGATGGCTTTAAACATGTTCCACTGTCACATCGTCACTATATGTTAATGGCAGGGGCATCTAAATATCAATTATTTTGGAAGCTGGAATGGCCCTATGCTCTTCCTTCCATTTTTTCTGGATTAAAAATATCCGCTACCTATAGTGTAATGGGAGCGGTTATTTCTGAATGGCTCGGAGCTGAAAAAGGAATTGGTGTGTATATGACGCTGGCTTCGTCTTCATTTCGAACGGACAAGGTATTTGTTGCAATATTCTCGATTATGCTCCTTAGTTTGTTGTTTTTTGCTGGGATTATTGCCTTGGAAAAATATATTATTCGTTGGCAGGGCAAAGGTGGTGAAGTGGATTGAGCCATTTATCAGTCAGTCACATTACGAAAAGCTTTGAACAAAACAAGGTATTATCCGACCTAACTTTTTCTATCGCTCAAGAAGAATTCGTCTCGATTCTAGGTCCCTCTGGAAGTGGTAAGAGTACCATTTTTAATTTGATTGGTGGAATATTAATCCCTGAAATGGGGGAAATCATCCTTGATGGCAAAAATATTAATGGGAAGCGCGGTTCAATCAGCTATATGCCGCAGACACCTGCCCTTTTGCCATGGCGTACAGTCTTAGACAACGTTCTATTAGGGAGTGAGCTACAAGGAAAAAAGGATCGTAATCAAGCGGTTGAAATGTTAAATAAAGCTGGCCTAAAGGACTATGTATACGCTCGACCTCATGAGCTCTCTGGTGGGATGAAACAGCGTGTGGCATTTATTCGTGCATTATTGAGTCCGCAGTCACTTATTCTTTTAGATGAGCCCTTTTCTGCGTTAGATGAACTAACGCGGTTAGAGATGCAAAAATGGCTCATGTCCATTTGGGAAGAGAATAAACGGACAGTGTTATTTGTGACCCATTCGATTGAAGAAGCGTTATTTTTGTCTGATCGAATATACGTTTTATCAAATAGACCTGCTAATGTTGCAGCAGAATTCAAAGTACCTTTCAAACGACCTAGAAAGCAAGAGCTGCTGTTACAAGAAGACTTCCTAAAATGTAAGCGCGAGATTTATTATACTCTAACGTAAAAGGGAAGTGGGTAGATTGGAAAAAATACTCGATGCACATATTCACTTAGATCAATATGAAGATGCTGAAATTGCTGCTATGTCAAACGTGAAACAGATAGAAGGAGTCATCTCAGTTTCAATGGATTTACCATCCTGTAAAAGAAATCTAAAATTGTCACAGCTCTATCATTTCGTTAAGCCAGCTTTCGGTTTTCATCCTGAGCAGCCTCTACCAACAGATCATGCGCTTTCTGAACTCCTATTCTGGATGGAAGTGAACAAAGATAAAATGGTTGCAATTGGAGAAGTCGGGCTACCATTTTTTATGCGTGCAGAGAATAAAATTTCACCGAAAGAATATGAACGGTACATCGAATTATTAGAGATGTTTGTGAAACAGGCGAAAATTTTGGATAAGCCGCTCGCATTACATGCAGTTTATTCTGATGCTCCAATTGTTTGCGACATACTTGAAAAGTATTCCGTTACCAAAGCGCATTTTCACTGGTTTAAAGGTGATAAAAGAACCATCGATAGAATGATAGAAAATGGGTACTTTGTTTCGATTACGCCTGAATTGGTAATGAACGAAGAGGAAAGTGTGAAATTGCTTGATGCATTTCCATTGAATCAGATTATGCTAGAAACGGATGGTCCGTGGCCGTTTGAAGGTCCTTATTCCAGGAGACGCACTCATCCCATAATGATTATAGATGGTCTAAAAAAAGTATCAGAACGAAAAAAGATTTCACTTAAAGAAGCTACAAAGCAAATATACGATAATACACATAAATTTTATGGAATTTAAGTTTATTGTCCGATTTTATTTACAAAAAAACACATCCCAGTTTTCGGCTTACTTACTGGGATGTGTTTTTTTATGATTGTTTTGGAATGACTTTTTCAGCTCGAAACTCTGAGGTTTCAATTTTTTTGTAGTCAAGTTGATCGGGGTCTAAACCATTTCCTAATGATCCGAATAATTTACCCTGCTGCAAATCAATAAGATTTTTCTCTTCAAGATAGATTCTTGGTGTCTTGACCAGTGTGATCATCGCCTTTAAATAGGACATTTCATGATAGCGCTCGGGCCACATTTTCTTAATCTGATCTCTTACTAAGGGGTAATATTTAGGGTTCATACTAGGGAACATATGGTGTTCTGTATGAAGTGAAAACTGATAGTGTAGTACATCCACCCATTTTGGCACCGTAACAGTTAGACTGTTTGCTAGAGGGTCATTTGTTTCGGTTTGTGGATTCAAGTTATGGTTTGTTGCGATATAGCTGCTGACAATGAAATTCGCAATCATTGCTGGTATTAAATACGCAAAAATCCACTTCACAGGTCCAATTAAAAAGATTAAACCAATCCATGATACCCACGGTAATAAAAATTGTATCCACACAGATGGCTGCTTAGCTGGGTTAAAGTCTTTAATAAAACGAATAAACATTCTAGTTGAATGTGTATTAAAATTAATAAATAGGAAAAGCACATAGAGAATCGAACGGAATACTTTAGGAATTCTGAATAAAGATCGTAAAACTGGGTTCTTTAATATAACCTCAGCGGTAGCCCATGTATCTGGATCCTTTTCAGTATGTTGTGTATGAACATGGTGGGTGCTGTTATGCCATTTACGCCATAATAATGGACCAGTTGTAAATGGGAAAAAGCAGATCGCGCCGATAAAATTACGAAGCTTCGCATGTCTGACAACTGTACCATGTAAAACCTCGTGACCTAAGAAACCGATCCCTGCAAAACTTAGTCCAATAACGATTGAAAGCAATAAATTGAACCATATATTCAACTCAAATAGACTGATTGAAACAATAGAACTAATGATTATGATTAAATAAGCGACGCCCCCTAATAACCTAGAAGGTACTGGCTTAAAAGCTTCTTCAGGTAAATGTGGTGAAATTTTTGCTGCATACCATCCAAACGATTGAAATTCTTTCATGTGTAACTCCTTTCGATATTGAAAAAAAATATTCATATTGATGCAAATAGGCTAAAACTGTGCTGTGATGTATACAGCAGACGTTTACAATGTATGTACGATGTAAATACAAGTAACCCGAACAACTCTTTAATAGTAACACATCCAACGACAACATCAAACCTTTTTTTAATACCAGCTCATAATAGTTAGTTTTAAGGTGTGGTACGATTTTTATCTGCACTTGTTTTCTGTCATATCTTACCCAAATCTATAAATTCCTACCATTTCATTTCCTATGAAATTTGAGCTTTTTGTATAATTTTTATGTATAATTTTATCTGTTTTCATTATTCTTAGATAATGTTTTTAATACTTAGTGTTCGTTTAACGGTCATAATAGAAAAAGCTGATTCAAATGCGTTTTAAGCAAATGAATCAGCTTTACAATAATGATTTAACCCAGTACTAAGACCGTTCGACCTCGAGTTTCTCCTTTTAAAATAGAAGAAAGTGTTTGTGGCAATTCGGCAAATGTCACCTCATGCTTGATTCTTTCAAGAACATCAGGCTTCATATCAGTCGCCATTCGTTCCCATATCTTAATCCTCGTTTCCATAGGACAATAAACAGAATCAATCCCTAACAAGTTGACGCCGCGAAGAATAAATGGAAAAACTGTAGTTGGGATATCTGTACCACCAGTTAAGCCGCTTACTGCGACGGATCCGCCGTAATTGATCTTGCTAAGAATAGCCGCTAATGTTTTTCCGCCAACGGGGTCTACTGCTCCAGACCAGAGTTGTTGATCCATCGGCTTTATTTTCTCACCAATAATTTCATCTCTTGTGACAATTTCCTTCGCGCCAAGTTCTTTTAAATAATGATGTTCAGATGCTTTTCCAGTGCTAGCTACGACATGGTAGCCGCGTTTAGCAAGAATGGCTGTAGCGATGCTTCCAACTCCTCCTGTCGCCCCTGTGACAAGAACCTTTCCTTGTTGGGGTGTTAATCCGCTCTTTTCAAGCTGGTATACAGAAAGTGCTGCCGTGAACCCGGCTGTACCATAAATCATGGCTTCCTTTAAGGTTAGTCCTTTTGGCAAAGGTACAATCCAGTCAGCTGGTATCCTTGCATATTCGCTAAAACCACCAAAGTGAGATACACCAATTTCATAGCTAGTAGCGATAATTTCATCGCCTTCTTTGAAGCGCGAATCACTAGAGCTGACTACGACACCAGCTAAGTCAATTCCAGAAATAAAAGGATAGGAGCGAACAATTTTCCCATTCGGTATACTAGCTAGACCATCCTTGTAATTTACACTTGAATATAGAACCTTGACAACAACATCACCGTTAGGGAGGTCATCTAACGAAATCGTTCTTGTATCTGCTGAAAAAACATCATTTGCTTTATCTACTACAAACGCTTTAAATAATTTTTCCATCTTTTATAACTCCTCTCAACCTTAAGAAGCTCTTTAATGTTTCGCAAACCTAAGATAAATCATAGCAAAAAGTGGACGAGTTTGGAAAGGATATCAACCTTATTAATATGAAAATATTTAGAACTATAAGTGGTGCGGATTTATTTTAGCCTATTGACCACAACGTTTATGATCCTGATTCAAAATGGTCAATAAAAGGGACTAATTGACCAAACCAATGTCTCAACTTGATTCAAAGTGGTCAATAGAAGTGGTCTATTGACCAAAACGAGTTTCAACTTGATTCAAAGTGGTCAATAAAAGTGGTCTATTGACCAAAACGAGTTTCAACTAGATTCAAAGTGGTCAATAGATGTAGTCTATTGACCAAACCAATGTCTCAACCTGAATCAAAATGGTTAATAGAAGTGGTTTATTGACCAAAACGATGTCTTAACCTGAATCAAAATGGTCAATAGAAGGTGTCTATTGACCAAAACGAGTTTCAACCTGAATCAAAGTGGTCAATAGTATAGCCATGTTACACTGCTGCCACTTATATTTTCAAACTGCATATTATATTATTCTGATTTTTGCTCAGAGTACTCTTCGAAAAAGGGCTTGTTCACATAATGGTACATCCATCCCATAAAAAATCCACCCCCAATTAAATTGCCGATTGTTACCAGGATGAGGTTATGGATGGTACCAGTCATTGAAATGGTTCCAGGGTGGTTTAGGACTAAGGCAATAGCAAAGGTACACATATTGGCAATACTGTGCTCATAGCCAGAAATAAAGAAACAAAACACGAACAGGACCATCGCAAACATTTTTGCTCCATCACCTTTTAACGCCATAGGGATGAAAAAAGCCAGACAAACTAACCAATTACATAGAATCGCCCGAAAAAACAATTGTGTTGTAGGTGCATGCATTTTTTTTTCAACTACACTTAGTAAAAATCCGTTAACATCTGCATCATTGAAGAGCCCAGTAGTATAAATGGCGAAAGCAAAAAGTGCAGCTCCTAAAATATTGCCGAAATAACTTGTCACCCATATTTTTACAACCTCATCCCAACCAATCTTTTTCCGTAGTGCAGCATACGTGAAATAAAAAGTATTACCGGTAAATAAGTCACCTCCACCATAACTAATAAGAATAATAGCTGCTCCAAAGGTTATTGCTGCCAGTGGATAGGTTAGAGGAGAGTGTTCCAGGTAGAAGAAGTTTCCTGTTTTGAAGGCAACAATGACACCAAAGCCAATGAACATACTAGCCAACATGGAGCGAGAAATAAATCGAATTTTACTCTGTCGAAAGATCTTTTGTTTTTTGAGCGCTAAATGCTCAATTTCAAGGAGCGGCTTAATTTCCATATATCTTCCACCCATCATCTTATTTTCTGTTCAGCAATTAATTTTTACTTATTATTGGTTCAGTATTCATTTAATGGGATGGAAGAAAGATTTTATAAATAAAAAGTTGAGCTTAAGATGGTTATTGGTTTTTAAGCGGTTTGTTGATTGGAGCACCTAAAGCGGAAATCAACTGATAAATTTAAAAAGCCTAATAAAAAAGAACTCGGTATCAACCGAGTTCTTTAAATCAACTATTATAGTTTAAATGAGCTTTTCAAAGACACGATTAAGTTAAACACTGGTTTTTCTTCTGTTGAATGTTTGCTGTCAACATTAAAATAACCATGGCGGAAAAATTGAAACTTATCTTGTGGCTTAACGTCCTTCATGTTTGGCTCAATGAAGCCGTTGATGATTTGTAAAGAATTCTCGTTCACATAATCTAAGAATGTCTTTTCTTCATTATCTTCATTTTCTTCATTGTTGATTTCTGCATCCAAAATCAGTGGTTCATAAAGTCGGAATTCAGCCGGGATGGCATGCTTGGCATCAACCCAGTGCAGGGTACCTTTTACTTTGCGACCTGTAAAGCCAGTACCACTCTTTGTTTCTGGATCATATGTGCAACGAAGTTCAATGACATTTCCAGCTTCATCTTTTATAACTTCCTCACATTTGATGAAGTAGGCGTGCTTTAAGCGAACTTCGTTTCCAGGGAAGAGACGGAAATATTTTTTAGGTGGTTCTTCCATAAAATCATCTTGTTCAATATAGATTTCACGAGAGAATGGAATTTTTCGCATCCCCATTTCTGGAACCTCAGGATTGATTTCAGCATCTAACCATTCAACTTGATCTTCCGGGTAATTTGTAATAACTACCTTCAACGGGCGTAATATTCCCATTGTTCGCGGAGCTTTTAACTTTAAATCTTCCCGTACGAAATGCTCTAGCATGGCAGCATCGACTGTACCAAAGCTTTTTGATACTCCAGTTTCGCGTACAAAAGCTGTAATCGCTTCTGGTGTGTATCCTTTTCTTCTTAATCCAGAAATCGTCGGCATACGTGGATCATCCCAGCCATCAACATAGCCTTCATCTACGAGTAATTTCAGTTTTCGCTTACTCATGACAGTATTTGTTACATTGAGTCGACCAAATTCTGTTTGCTCTGGTTTGTTTTTTGTTTCACATTCTGCAATGACCCAATTATATAGTGGACGATGATCTTCGAACTCTGTTGTACAGAGGGAATGGGTTACACCCTCAAAGGCATCCTCAAGTGGGTGAGCAAAATCATACATTGGGTAAATGCACCATGTATCCCCAGTATTATGATGGGTTGCGTGTGAAACACGATATAATACAGGATCGCGCAGATTTAAATTAGGCGAAGTCATATCGATTTTTGCGCGAAGAACCTTTGAACCGTTATCAAATTCACCGTTTTTCATTCGCTCAAATAAATCAAGATTTTCTTCTACCGAACGATTTCGATATGGACTTTCTTTACCAGGCTCTGTCAACGTGCCACGATATTGACGGATTTCCTCTGCAGATAAATCATCAACATATGCTTTCCCTTTTTTTATTAAAAGAACAGCACAGTTATACATTTCCTCGAAGAAATCGGAAGCGAAGTATAGATTGTCCCACTCATACCCGAGCCATTTAACATCTTCCTTAATGGAGTCAACGTATTCTTGATCTTCTTTTAATGGATTGGTGTCATCGAAGCGTAGATTTGTTTTTCCCTTGAATTCATCTGCAAGCCCGAAGTTTATCACGATTGATTTTGCATGTCCGATATGTAGGTATCCATTTGGCTCTGGAGGAAATCGAGTAATGACATGATCCCGTTTCCCTGATTCTAAATCTTCTTTAATAATACTTTTAATAAAGTTTGAGGTGTTTGAGTCCAACCTTATCAACCTTTCTTTTATGTACATTTTTACTTATTTTATATGTATTTTTACTAATTTTCCACTGTCTAATATTAATCGTAATAACTGATAAATACAAGGCTTCTGACGTGGATGAAACATAAATTGTCCATGGGGCCATATTTTTAATTGTAACATGTCTTATTTTCGAATTAATGATATTGATTAAATCTGAATATTCTTTATAATAAGAGGTAACTGATGTTAGGTTTTATTACATTATGTGTGATGTTTTTAACCGAGAGAACTCTATTATTAATAGATTAGGGGAAAAATGATGAAATTAACCTCAAGGGAGATGGAGAAGCTGATGATTGTTGTCGCGGCAGATTTAGCCCGGCGCAGGCAGCAAAGGGGGCTTAAGCTTAATTACCCGGAAGCGGTCGCAATTATTACATATGAGATTTTAGAAGGGGCAAGGGACGGGCAAACAGTGGCTCAGCTCATGCAATACGGAGCAACCATTCTTGGAATCGAGGATGTGATGGAGGGGGTCCCTGAAATGATCCCAGATATTCAGGTGGAAGCAACGTTTCCAGATGGGACGAAATTAGTGACCGTTCATGACCCAATTCGATAATAAGGAGGAAGGCTGATGATACCTGGAGAGTACTTATTGAAAAAAGAACCCATTATTTGTAACGCTAATAAGATAGCTGTCTCACTTAAAGTAATGAATCGAGGCGATCGACCGATCCAAATCGGTTCGCATTTTCACTTTTTCGAAGTCAACCAAGCTTTAGTCTTTCAGCGCGACCAAGCCTTTGGGATGCACTTAAATATTCCGGCAGGTACTGCGGTTCGGTTTGAACCCGGTGATGAAAAGGAAGTGCAGCTCGTTACTTTTTCTGGAGAACGGACGGTTTATGGTTTAAATAACAAAACAAACGGTTCAACGGTACGGGAGGGGAAATGAATGAGCTTTAAAATGTCTCGGCAGCAATATGCTGACATGTTTGGTCCGACCACGGGTGATGCGGTACGGCTTGCTGACACCGAACTATTTTTAGAAATTGAACAGGATTATACGATTTATGGTGACGAAGTAAAATTTGGCGGTGGCAAGGTGATTCGGGATGGGATGGGGCAACATCCAATTGCAAGCGGAAACGAAACCGTCGACCTAGTAATAACCAATGCAATCATTTTGGACTATACCGGGATATATAAAGCAGATATCGGAATCAAGGATGGCTTGATTGCCGCTATCGGCAAAAGCCGGAAATCCGCTGTTAATGGACGGGGTGAATATTGTAATTGGAGCAGGTACCGAGGTCTTGGCAGCTGAAGGAATGATTGTAACTGCAGGAGGAATTGATGCCCATATTCATTTTATTTGTCCGCAACAAATTGAAACAGCTTTGTCATCAGGAATAACAACGATGATCGGTGGAGGCACAGGCCCAGCGACTGGAACAAACGCAACGACTTGTACACCTGGTGTTTGGAATATTCATCGGATGCTTGAAGCTGCTGAAGAGTTTGCGATGAACATCGGATTTTTAGGGAAAGGTAATGCCTCCGATGAAGGCGTATTAATCGAACAAATTGAAGCGGGGGTGATCGGTTTAAAGCTGCATGAGGATTGGGGAACAACTGCATCTGCTATTGATACCAGCTTAAAGGTTGCAGACCGATACGATGTGCAAGTTGCAATCCATACCGATACCCTAAATGAGGGTGGGTTTGTTGAAGATACACTAGCGGCAATCAATGGTCGTGTCATTCATACATATCACACGGAAGGAGCCGGCGGTGGTCATGCTCCAGATATTATTAAGGCAGCAAGCTATGCGAATATATTGCCATCCTCAACGAACCCGACCCGTCCCTTTACAGTCAATACATTGGAAGAGCATTTAGATATGTTAATGGTTTGCCATCATTTAGACCCTAGTGTTCCAGAGGATATTGCGTTTGCGGATTCGCGAATTCGAAAAGAAACGATAGCTGCTGAAGACATTCTGCACGATTTAGGTGTGTTTAGTATGATTTCATCTGATTCACAGGCGATGGGACGTGTCGGCGAAGTTATTACACGGACATGGCAGACTGCCGATAAAATGAAAAAGCAGCGTGGAAAATTAGCACAGGATGGTGATTCCATAGGTGATAATTATCGAATAAAGCGCTATTTAGCCAAATACACGATTAATCCAGCCATCGTCCATGGGATCTCTGACTATGTTGGTTCAATTGAAGTTGGCAAATTGGCTGATTTGGTCCTCTGGAATCCGGCCTTTTTTGGAGTTAAGCCTGAGCTGATTTTAAAAGGGGGAATGATTGCTTATAGTGTAATGGGTGATCCAAACGCCAGCATACCGACGCCGCAACCATCGATGTATCGCCCAATGTTTGCTTCATTTGGAGCTGCAAAATATAAGACTTCTATAACGTTTGTGTCAAGTAGTGCTTATAATCAGGGAATTCAAAACAAATTAGCTTTGAAAAAAATGGTTAAGCCAATTTCAGGTACAAGAAGTATCACGAAAAAAGATATGGTTTATAACGGAGAGACGCCAAAGATTGACGTTGATCCGCAAACGTATGAGGTAAAGGTGGATGGCAAGTTAATCACATGTGAGCCAGCAAAAACTGTTCCGATGGCTCAACGCTATTTCTTATTTTGAGGTGAGAAGGATGATTATTGAAAGAATAATAGGAAATGTTGCGGCACTAGAGAAAAAACCCCCGCATGTGGAAAGGGTGTATATGCAAAGTGATGATTTGTTAAAACGAGTTCAGCGAGTTGTCACCGATCATGGGAAGGAACTGGGGATTCGCCTAAAAGAAAACCAGTCTCTAGTCGATGGAGATGTGCTGTTCATGGACGAAAAAAATATGATCGTTATCTCCGTCAACGCGGATGATCTCCTTACTATTATGCCGACAACCATCCAGCAAATGGGCGAGATTGCTCATCAGTTAGGAAACCGCCATTTACCCGCACAATTTGAAGGGAAGGTCATGCTTGTCCAATACGATTATTTAGTAGAAGAATTACTGCAAAAGCTTGAAATACCTTATATGCGTGAAAAACGGAAAGTAAAACAGGCCTTTCGCCATATCGGCCACCGTCATGAATAGTTCGTTGTTGCCACTATTACAGCTATGTGATTCGAGCTTTCCTTCTGGTGCCTTCTCTCACTCCTTTGGGTTAGAAACCTATATCCAAGATGAGCAAATTACTGACAAGGGGACTTTCTTTCAAGCGTTGTCTATCTATATTAATAAACAGCTCGTGTATACAGATGGGTTGGCATGTAGGCTTGCCTATGAATTTCAGCAGTCTGGTAGTTTTTCAAAACTAATGGAGCTTGATCAATTATTATTTGTTTCAAGCCTAGCCAATGAGACAAGAACGGGCAATCGTCGGATTGGAGCCCGAATGGCAAAGCTTTGTTATGAGCTTTATCCATCTTTAAATCTAAAAGAATATTTAACTAACATTAACAAAAAAGAAGCTTACGGTCATTCATCAATCGTCTTTGCGATGGTTTGCCATCATTTGCGGGTTGACTCAGATACTTGTATAACAGCGTATTTGTTTGCTGCGGTCTCGACATTGATTCAAAACGGTGTCCGCGGGATTCCGCTCGGGCAAACTGATGGTCAAAAGTTACTGGTTGAATGTCAGCCAATCCTTATTAGTGCCGTTTCATCAATTAATAGCTTGACGTTTGAGGATTTTGGGGCAGTTAGTCCAGGACTTGAAATCGCGCAAATGAAGCACGAGAGCTTACACGTTCGCTTATTTATGTCGTAAACCGAATGGTTTATATTTTGGTAGATACGTTTATTGAGGAGGGATTAAATTGGAGCCAATTAAAATAGGTGTAGGAGGCCCAGTGGGGGCAGGAAAAACCATGCTTGTCGAAAAGATAACAAGGGCGATGCATAATGAATTCAGTATGGCTGTTGTTACGAATGATATATATACAAAAGAGGATGCACTATTTTTAATGAAAAATGGAGTACTACCAGAGGATCGAATCATTGGTGTTGAGACTGGTGGTTGCCCACATACCGCGATTCGTGAGGATGCCTCAATGAATTTTGCGGCAATAGATGAACTAAAAGAACTTCATCGTGACTTAGATCTAATTTTTGTAGAAAGCGGTGGGGATAATTTAGCTGCAACCTTCAGTCCAGAGCTTGTTGATTTTTCAATTTATATTATCGATGTGGCTCAAGGAGAAAAGATTCCTCGTAAAGGTGGACAGGGGATGATCAAATCCGACCTATTTGTCATTAACAAAATTGATTTGGCGCCCTATGTCGGTGCCAGCTTGGAAATAATGGAGCAGGACACAATTGCGGCCCAGGGTAAGAAGCCCTTTATTTTTACTAATTTAAAAGATGGAATAGGTCTAGATGCTGTTGTGGATTGGATAAAGCGAGAGGCATTACTCATTGGACTGAAGCCATGAACCGCGCTGCTGTTTTGGAGCTAAGGGCAGAAAAAAAGGTGAATAAAACGATCGTTGCTGATTGTTTTTATGAAGGTGCATTAAAAATAACTAGACCGGTTTATCTTGATGGAACTGTACCGACCGTCTATTTAATCCATGTGGGTGGCGGGTTTGTAGATGGTGATTGTTATCGGATGAAGATCGACTTGGATGAACAATCACATTTAGCACTCACAACCCAGTCTTCTACAAAGGTGTATCGTACCCCGATGAAGCCCGTTCGACAGCTAACAGAAATCACGTTGAAAAAAGGAAGTGTGCTCGAATATTTTCCAGATCCACTTATCGCCTATAAAGACTCGCGGTTTTTACAGGAAACGACGATTCATAAAGAAGAAGGAGCGATCCTTTTTTTAGTGATATCATCACACCTGGCTGGGCTGAGGATGGAAGCTTGTTTCAATATGAGTGGATTCGCTCTCGGTTGAAAATCTACAAGGGAAACAAACTGATTGCTCATGATCATGTATTTCTGGAAGGGGACATTGATCTGCAAGAGCTGCTAACAATGGAGGGGTTTACCCATGTTGGCTCGTTTTTTATCGTCGATGAAGGGGTTGGCAAAGATTTTATTACGAGACTTCAGTACCATCTTCAGGAGTATATTGAGGAAGCAAGATTTGGTATTTCTTTGCTGCCTATCGAGGGCTGCTTATTGAGGATTTTAGCGCATAGTACAGGGGTGATAGAAAAAATCATCTCTGCTGCGCATTCATTTGCTCGAGGGGAGCTTTTAGACATGGCCCCTGTAGATTGGCGGAAATATTGAAGCTTTTTTGAACTTTGGAGGGGGTGACAGTGATTGGTTGGTGCCCCTTTTTTGTGTGGTATTCGAGCGACACTGGTTTACGTTTACGTAAATCTAGAAAACAGGCTCTAGGTAAATGCAAAACCCAATTGCGTTTACGTAAAGAGAAAAATCGGGCTCTAGGTAAATGCAAAACCATTTGCGTTTACGTAAAGAGAAAAATCAGGCTCTAGGTAATGCAAAACCCATTTGCGTTTCGTAAAGAGGAAAATTTAGCACTAGGTAAATGCAAAACTTGTTTCAAAGATGTAATTTAGAAAAACGCACATATGCAACTGGAACATCCACCTACAAAACAACCTCCCACAAACAAAAAAGATTCCCATAAGCCGAAAAAAACGGTAAAATGAATGCATATTCAGAAATTTCAGAAAAAAACCGCGCGTACAATTACAAACAACCACCGAACACAAATTTAAGGAGGCAATGCAATGGGGAAAACAATTCCAGCAAGCTGGTGCGAGCAGCTTACTTTACCTGTTATCTCAGCACCTATGTTTTTGGTTTCAGGGACAGAACTGGTCAAGCAATGCTGTCTAAACGGTGTAATTGGTTCATTTCCGGCACCAAATGCCCGACCAATTGAAGTATTGGACCAATGGATGGAGTGGCTAAATTCAGAGTTGGCAGAGGCGAAAATAAAGGATCCTGACCGAAAAATTGCACCATGGGCGATGAATATAGTCGTACATAGTTCATATCGTCGACTCCAGCAGGAATTTGACCTAATTCGAAAGCATCAACCTTCATTAGTGATTACCTCCTTGGGAAGTCCTAAAGCAGTAGTGGATATTGTTCATAGTTATGGAGGCTTAGTTTTCTCCGATGTAAGCAATGTTAAATTTGCAAAAAAAGCAGCAGACGCCGGTGTGGATGGTTTAATTTTAGTGGCAAGCGGAGCGGGAGGTCATGCTGGCAATATTAACAGCTTGGCATTCGTCGATTTAGTTCGTGATTTTTGGGATGGAATCATCGTTTTAGCGGGAGGAATTTCAACAGGCTCTGGAATTTTGGCAGCTCAAGCAGTAGGCGCTGATCTAGCTTATATGGGAACAAGATTCATTGCAGCCGAAGAAAGTTTGGCGAGTGATGAATATCAAAAAATGTTAGTACATTCCACGATCGAGGATATTATCTTAACGGATGCCTTTTCTGGTGTGAATGCAAATATGCTAATCCCAAGCATCGTGAAAGCAGGTCTTGATCCCAAACGCTTGGACAAAAAGAAGGAAATTGATTTTAATCATATGCACAAAGGAACAACTGAAAATAATGTGAAAGCTTGGCGTGATATCTGGTCCGCTGGTCATGGTGTTGGAACAATTGAAACTGTTGAACCAGGTAAAGGAAATCATTAAGAGGTTAAAAGCTGAATATAAATTAGCCTATAAGAACCTAACTAAACGAAGAGATTTTATTGATGCTCAAAAAATAGACTAAAAATATGGATAAAAAAACATTCAAAAGGCAGAACTACACTATACGTGGTTCTGTCTTTTGACGTAAATTTACTCAACTATGTTCCAGAAAGCCCACTTTTGATTCTGGCAGAAGCTCCCGCTGGTATTTTCATAAGAAACAATGTATCATAAAAGAAAACATAATAATCAACCAAAATATGGGGTGAAAACATAAATGAACATCAAAACTGATGTAGTGATTGTTGGTGCTGGTCCAGGTGGTGCGTTATTGGGCTATTTGTTAGCAAAAAACAATATTTCTACAATAGTTTTAGAGAGGAATCCAACGATTGACAAGGAATTTAGAGGGGAACACATCAATGAAGAAGGCGAATCTATACTTAAAAAGCATAACTTGTTTCATCTAATTCAGAATTATGGCTTACTTTTTACCGAAAGGATCGAATATTGGAACCATGGCAAACCGGCTGAAAACAATATTTCCGACTGAGTCACAGCACCACTTTGATATTCATGTTCCACAAAACCATTTATTAAAAGTCTTAATAAATGAAGCAAAACAATTTTCAAATTATCAGCTGTACATGAATACGATCGTGAATGAATTAATTCAAGATGAAACAGGAAGATTTACTGGTGTTCGAGCTAAATGTAATGGGGAACAAATCGAGATCCAATCATCATTAGTTATCGCTGCGGATGGAAGGTTTTCAACCGTGAGAAAATTAGCCGGAGTTTCGGTAAATAAAAGAAAGCATGGCTACGATCTTCTCTGGGCAAAAATTCCTGCACCAAGTAACTGGGAGCCAACGATTCGGTTTGCGATGGTCGATGGAAGGCAGGTTGCGCTCTTTACTCAGGAGGGTGGTTATATCCAGATTGGTTGGAATATAAAAGAAGGAACCTATTCGGAAATTCGTAAACAATCGTTTGAACCGTTTATTAACAAATTACTGACCGCCTTTCCAAATCTAGAAGAACAGGTAAGAGCGTATATACAATCTTGGGATGATTTTGTTTATTTATCAGTCTTTAGCAGTACTATGGATCATTGGATAAAGGATAATTCGCTGATCTTTATAGGTGATGCGGCCCATACGATGTCGCCAACCGGTGCCTTTGGAATAAATAGTTCATTAAAAGATGCTGAAAAGCTGGCCGAATTGATTCAAACAATTGACTTATTAAATCCTCAACCTGGTGCTTTTCAAATTTTTGAGGAGAGTAGAAAAGAAGAGGTCGCCAAACAACAAGCTCAACAGCTTCAAATGGAATCTAGCTATAAGGAAAACTTCCTAGCCACCATTTCAAGTAACTAAACTTGATGCTTGAACAAAGGAATGATTTTTTCGAAAATTGGCATGATAGGAATTAAAATCATAAGTGACTTGTAATAAGAATATACGTTTGAGGTGAAGGAGAAATGATCGATCCAAAAGTAGTAGCAACCTTAAAGGAAAAAATAACGGTTATACGAAATGATGGGAAATCAATCTATCTAGTCGGTCCTATTCAATTACCCGTTAATTTAGATGGGGAAACGACAATTTTTCAATGGTATTGCTGGTTAAAATGTGAGAATATGGCTGGCCATTTTTGTGAGGATGGGTCGTACGATGCTGAGAAAATAATTGGTACGCTTTCATCCTCTAATCTTGCTGAAATGCAGCAGTCAAGCGTGTTGGTTTATGGTGATTTTGCCAATTCCGAGGATGCATTAATACGGATGCACAGTATATGTCATACAGGGGACATTTTTGGCAGCAAACGCTGTGATTGCGGTTTTCAATTAAAGCAAGCGATGAAGATGATTTCTCATCATGGAAGTGGGGCTCTGTTTTATTTAGCCAATCATGAAGGAAGAGGGATTGGACTATTTAGTAAAGCAATGGCTTATATTCTCCAGGAAAATGGACTTGACACTGTCGAAGCCAATCTTCAATTAGGCTTTGTTGATGATGCTAGAAACTACGATGATGCGATTCAAGTATTAAAAACCTTAAGATCTAAGCCGGTTACACTTATTACAAATAATCCGAGAAAGCTGGATGCCCTTAATAACTCTGGTGCTGATGTTGCAGAAAGGGTTGCATTGTGGGGGGATGTATCGGAGTACAACCAAAAATATCTTAAAACGAAAATCGAACGTTCTGGACATTTACGAAATCAAGATGATCAAGAGTAAAACAAAAAGGGATCGAAAAAAGCTTAATTTGCTAAGATTTTTTCGATCTCACCAGTACCAAGTTCTTTATCAGAAATAAGTTCACAAAAAACAATTAATCTTTGTTTGTCAGAATATTTCGGGTGACATGTAATGAGTGTAAGTACAGATTTTCCGCTAATCGGGTTAATCACGTCTACGCTTGAGGGACTGACTATTTTTTTATCAAAAACTTTATAAGTGTATACACTGTTTTGTGCATAAAGAATTACTTGATCCCCTTTAACTAGCTCATCTAGTCGGTTAAAGAATTTTCCATATGTATAGGAACGATGGCCAGCAATTGCGAAGTTCTCATTCTTTTTCCAAGTTCATTTGTGGAAGAACTTGATGGAAGGTGACCAACTGCAAATTGAATATTTTCCGGCTTTGCTCCTTCAGTCACAGGTGTTTTTAAATTAATTTTCGGGATTTCCAAAATGCCGATCGTGTCCCCATTTTTTGACTTTTTCTGCTGATTTCCGGTTGGTGCTTCTTCTGAAAATGTTAATGATGTATATTCCTTAATTAGTTGTTTTTGTTCATAATAGGTTTTTCCTTTTAAATAAATGATTAATATTAGGACGATTAGTCCTGTAAAAATAAACAGATTACCAATTTTTTTCATTATAGTACGTCTCCTTGTAAAAAAACGGAGGGTGATCAGCCCTCCGTTAATGAAAATATAAAACCAATTGGTAAAAAACACTACAAACTAATGTAAATATGCTTAACAAATTTTGTGTGTATTTAGCTTTCTTAAAGTTAAACCCATTAACAATAATAATGTTGAAATAAGTAATAGAATGCTAGAATCCATTACAGAACCTGTTTTAGGTAATGTGCTTCCAGTTTGTAAATCATTCTTGTCATTATTGTTTTTGTTGTTATCGTTTTGTATCGTATTATTAACTGGAGTATGGTCACTAGGTTGGTTATCATTGTCACTAGGTTGGTTATCATTGTCACTAGGTTGGTTATCATTGTCACTAGGTTGGTTATCATTGTCACTAGGTTGGTTGTCATGGTCACCAGGTTGGTTATCATTGTCACCAGGTTGGTTATCGTTGTCACCAGGTTGGTTATCATTGTCACCAGGTTGGTTGTCATTGTCACTAGGTTGGTTATCATTGTCACCAGGTTGGTTGTCATTGTCACCAGGTTGGTTGTCATTGTCACCAGGTTGGTTATCATTGTCACCAGGTTGGTTGTCATCAGTTGGTAATGTAGTATACTCTTCGTGTTCTACAATACCCACATGTGTATCGCCAACAATTGGAGTATTATTTGTATCAACAATAACAAGTCCACCATGCTCCCATGTGTACTCATCCGTCGCGACTTTTTCAACTTCGACTACACCAACATGGGCATCTCCTACTGGGGTATCTTTCGCGTCCACATTTACTAAAGATCCATGAAAATACTGATAACTATCTGTTTGAATATGGGTTTCTTCAAGAACACCAGTATGAAGATCACCGATAACTGGTGAATCCACATCAGCAATCACTAATCCTCCGTGAGAATACTTAACATCTTTAGTTACATATTTAGTACCTTCGCCAACACCAGCATGTACATCTCCAACAACTGGAACAGTTCCATCGGCAACGATTAATCCTCCATGTGAATATTCAGCTTCATCGGTTAAGGAGTTTGTTCCTTCAATCACACCAAGATGTGTATCGGCGAGTACAGCTGAATCGTTAAGGTCAACTGCAATTACGTCTGCAGACGTTGTAGTTTCATCATCGGTAACGACCTGTTCATTTCCGAGCACGTCAACATCCAAATTACCAATGACAGGAGAAAGGAGGCTTCCGTCTACACCAATATTGATAAGTGAACTTTTGGATTCACTTACAATATTATCATCCTTTTCTTCAGGGTTCCCTGTAACAACAGGTGCTGTAGCTGGAATAACTGGTACTTGTTCAGCGGTTGTTACTGCTCCTGCAGCAGTTGGATTATTGGCTGTTAGTGATGTTAATACATCTTGCGGTGCTAGCTGTTGAACAACAGGCGTAGCGTTTTTTAAGCTCTCTGATACGTCAAGACCTTCTGCGCCGGCTTGACCAGTAAATAATGATAAACCTAATGCGAATGCTCCAGTATAGATAATACTTTTTAACGATTTAACAACAGTAATTTTATTCATGATTTTCTCCTTCATCTTCATTTTTTTATTTTATAAAGAAGAAGGATGAAATCGGTGGTTGGACTGGTGGTGGCTCAGTCCATTGAGTTGATAAAGCTTTTAAAATAGTTTGTGTTTGCTTTTTTAATGACACTTCATGTTTATAGCCAAAAGAAAAATCAACAGATGTCCCAGAACCACCATTAAAACTAGTAGAGCTTGAAGATGTACTACTACTAGAAATTGTTGATGCTGAATTAGTTGTGATACCTATTGAATTTGCTCCCATTTCATTCCATTTGTTCATTTCTGATGTGAACGGTAAATAATCACCTTCAGCTTGATTTAATACAGTCTGGTTTCCAGCGTCTAAAATAGTTTTTAGGAATTGTCCAACTGAAAAATCCATTCTTTCTTTAACATCAAGATGTTGGTCTTTTGCTGTAATAGAATCATAGCTTTTCTGAGCTTCTTCTGTCGGAGAAGCAAGATCTGCACCATCTGTTACTGCTTCGTCTTGACCGCCTACATCTGAATTGCTATCGGAATTGTCTTCAGTATCACTTCTTGAGTTGCTATCAGAGTTAGTACCGGAATTGTTTTCTGAGTTTTGATCAGTGTTGTTATCTGGTGCTGTTAAATCCTCAGGATTACTTGGAGTTGGAGCAGTTACTTCGTCACTACTATTATCATAATCACCAATGACTACATGAACGTTACCTACAGTCGGATTCTCAATCTCGATGTTAACGATTCCTCCTGTAGAGGTAGTTCCTTCATCTGTTTCTATTAGATGATTTTCAATAATTCCTTGATGGTAACTACCTAATAGGTCATTGTTAATATCTGTAATGACTAACCCGGAATCAAATTCTTTTAAATTAGGACTTTCAAGACCACTTATTTCTGCAATTCCAACCTGAAGATTGCCAAGTATAGGACTGTTAATTTCAGTTGAAGCCAAACTGCTCTGAAATGTAGTCGTATCACCAAAAATGTTTGTACTTTCTTCAAGTACTCCGATATGTGTATTAACGAACTGGTTATTTACATCCACTGAGGCTAATCCTGAAGTCAGTGTATTTCGATCTGAAGTAGTATCTGCGTTATTTGATAATAACTCCACATTTACTTCACCTAAGAGCGGTGCTTGTGATAGTTGAACATCCAACAGTGCTTCTTCTTCCGGTATAGTAACAACATTGGAAACACTGTACTTGATCATGTCAGTGGATTGTTGCAGTACCTCTTGTAGTGGAGCAGTTGTCTTATAGATAAACTCTTGAGCAACTGTCTGCTGTTCTACTGGTTCAGTCGTTTGTTTGATTTCAGATGTTGTTTCATTTTGACTTGCTATAACGTCTGGAGCAGACAATGAATCTTTATTCAGTAGGTTTCCTAATCCAACTAAATATTCTGTTGCTTTATGTAATTCGAGTTGAGAAGTAGCTTGGTTTTGATCTGAGACAGTTACATCAGTTTGTTCCATTTCTTCAGCTTGAACCATGGAAGGTGTCGCAATCAATAACAAACCAGAAAATAAGTATAGTAAGCTTTTTTTCATACTTTCACCTCCTTTACAAGAATTTTATGAAGCAAAAATGTAAAAATGTGACATTAATCACTTCGGTTACCAGTCTAATCAAAAAATTGACAATTTTCAACAAAAAATCAGAATACAAAATAAAGTTGTTACTGATTTGTGAAATATAAGAATTGTTATTTTAAAAGAATAGTAATAATTACATCGTTGGATTACTAACTGTTGCGAAAATGATATGATATAAGAGGTAGTCAAGACTAGTTAAGGTTTGGAGATGAATTTTTTGGCTAATCAATCAAAAATTAAGCTTATTGCATTAGATATGGATGGAACATTACTGAATGATGACGGCAAAGTTTCCGAAACGAATCGGAAAGCGATAATAGATGCTCAATCTAATGGGGTATACGTGATTTGTAGCACTGGAAGGTCTATATTAACTTCACGAGATCATGTTGTGGACTTAGGATTAAACTCCTACCACATCACAGTAAACGGAAGTGAAATTTGGGATCAAAAGGGTGAGTTGTTGCATCGGAAGGGTGTCCCTACGGACCATATCCAATGGATGTACAACTTAGCTCTTAAATATCAAACAAAATTTTGGGCTACTGCTACGAATAAAGTTTGGCGTAGAGAAATGCCACAGGATATTGAAAACCATAGCTGGCTCAAATTTGGCTTTGAAATCCCTGAAGAAGAGATTCGACAAACTATTTTGCTGCATTTAAAAGAAAAAGCGGAGCTTTTTGAAATAAGTAATTCTAGTCCTGTTAATATTGAAGTAAATGCAAAGGGTGTAAACAAATCGATAGCAATTGAACAGGTCTGCGATCGTCTAGGCTTGGTCATGAGTGAGGTCATGGCTGTTGGGGATAGTATTAATGATTTAGCAATGATCCAAAGTGCGGGAATAGGAGTAGCAATGGGCAATGCCCAAGAAACAGTGAAAAATAAAGCGGATTGGGTAACATTTACGAATAATGAAGATGGAGTTGCACATGCGATTCGGACGTGGGTGCTATCATAATAAAAAGGACAATGACTCTGTTTTTTAGCAGTCATTGTCCTTTTTATTATGGTTTTTATCCCGCCTTAACGGGCAGTAAGACCCCCACCTCAAGATTCAGTGTAAACCAAGAAGATAGGTGGGGGATCAACTGCCCGTAAAGGTCCGATTAATTCAACTAACCATCAGTGGGGGATGAAGAAAACCACCACTGATGGAAGTTTCATTTTATTTTTTTTCTTTCTTTTTCACGATTTTTACAAATTTATAGCCAGGCTTCAGCTTGATTTTTTCAACCCCAGATTTTGTTTTTACTTGAAAAAGCGTAAATTTATTGGGCTGATGATCGAGCACATCGATTTTCACTACACCTTGTTTTGCAAAGCGTTTTTCAATTTTCTTAAGCTGCTTTTCTCGTTTTTCACCATAAAGCAGGTCATAGGCAAATAAAACGGCAAACATCATTGGGATTCCGATTATTACTGAATAAAGGATAGAGGATAACATAGGTGTTTCAAAGCTTCCTTTCTACATAAAAAATAAAATCAATATGTTCATTATAACCTTCTCTTCCTAATTGTAAATGTAAGACCATTCCAACAAAAGAAAAAGCGGTCACCACAGAGGGGAACCGCTTTTTAATTATATTTATCTTTTACATTGTATGTCCAAATGACATAACCCAAATGGAACCAACAACTGTGACTGCTGCAATGAAAAAGGCGTAGGCAATGTTGATGATATTGGCAGTGCCATCCTCTCCTTCATTCATGTGCATAAACATATACAATTGAAGACCAGCTTGAATGACAGCCAAGGTGCCGATGATCCATACAATTGTTTTAACAGGCAGTGAGGTTTCGAATGCTAAAAATACAGCACCAAATGTCAAAATAAGGGATGTTAAGAATCCAATAACATGACTTACTGGGAATCCTTTTTCTTTTACATTGTGCTCCATCTTATCCCACCATCCTTGCTAAATAAACAAATGTAAAAATGAAAATCCAGACTACATCTAGGAAATGCCAATATAAACCGATAATAAAGACTTTGCGCGCGGTTACTGGTGTTAAACCGCGTTTTATAAGCTGAATAATGATCATGAGAGCCCAGCCAATCCCTAAGCTTACGTGAGCACCATGAGTCCCTAATAGGACAAAGAAGCTTGAAAGAAACGCACTTGTTTGCATCGTTGCTCCTTCATGTACGTAATGAATAAACTCAGAGATTTCCATGTAGATAAAGCCTGCACCTAGCAATAAGGTAATTAAGAGCCAGGTTAGCAGCCCTTTCACGTTTGAACGGCGCATTTCATAGATTGCTAGACCACATGTAAAGCTACTTGTCAGCAACAGAATGGTTTCAATCATGATATCCTTTAGGACGAAAATATCCTGTGGAGTAGGACCACCCGCATAACGTTCACCTAATACACCATAAACGGCGAAAAGGGTTGCGAAAAGGATAATTTCTGCTCCTAAGAAGATCCAAAATCCGAATATATTTAAGCGGCTTTGTTCCGTTTGATACTCTAATGGTAAAGTGGCATCTAGTTTAGCTGACATGATTTTTCACCTCTTCATCGACCTTTTTCCATGCTCGTTCCGTTTTGATAATTTCATCAATGCTTACATGGAAGCCATCGTTATAATCAAAGGAACGATAAATGAGACATCCGATAATTCCTATTGCTGCAACGGCAGCTGCAATTGTCCATTCGAATATTAGAAGGAAGCCAACAATACCAAAGACGACGCACATAATAAATGGCAGACCAGAATTACTTGGCATATGAATTTCTTCGTATTCCTTTTCATCGAAATGTAAACCAATGTTGTTTTTCTTCATATACCAGAAGGCATCTAGTGATTTTACCTCTGGTACCTTAGCAAAATTGTAATGTTGAACAGGTGAAGCCGTTGCCCATTCGAGTGTACGCGCATCCCAAGGATCAGACGAAATATTGCGGTCTGCGTAGCGGGCACTCCAATAAATGTTGTAGCATAATGCTGCAAACCCAGCAGCAAGAATTAATGAGCCAATGGCAGATAATAAGAACAATGGAGCAAAGCCAGATTCAGCCGAATAGGTGTAAGCACGACGAACAGCACCATCCAGTCCAAGGAAGAACATTGGCATAAACGTTACATTAAAACCAATTACAAATAACCAGAAATGCCATTTACCGATTTTTTCGTTGAGCATAAAGCCAAACATCTTTGGCCACCAATAGTACAAACCTGCGAATACTGCAAAAACAACACCAGGAATCAATACGTAATGGAAATGTGCAACTAAAAATAATGTATTATGATATTGATAGTCTGCTGCACCCATAGCCAGCATGACACCAGTGACTCCGCCGATAATAAAACAAGGTACAAAAGCGAGTGCCCAAAGCATCGCGGTTGTAAATTTGATTCGACCCTTTCTCATTGTAAAGAGCCAGTTGAACATTTTAACACCTGTTGGTACGGCAATCATCATCGTAGTAATCGAGAATACAGAGTTTACGGCAGGTCCAGCACCCATCGTATAGAAGTGGTGCACCCATACAAGCATACTTAATGCGGCAATTGCAACGATTGAGACAACCATTGATTTATATCCGTATAATGTTTTACGCGAGAAGGTTGAAATAACCTCAGAAAACATACCAAACGCAGGGAGTACAACGATATATACTTCAGGATGTCCCCATAGCCAAAAGAGGTTCGCCCAAAGCATATCCATTCCGCCGCCAGACAATGTGAAGAAATGCGTTCCAAAAATACGATCGAAAGTCATTAATGCGAGTGCAACCGTAAAAATAGGGAAGGATGCAACAATAATAACCGATGCGATAAAGGACGTCCATGTGAACATCGGCATTCTCATTAATGTCATACCTTTTGTTCTCATTTTTAATACGGTCACAATGAAGTTAATGCCGGTCATTAATGTCCCAATTCCAGCAATCTGTAAGGCAATGGCATAATAGTTATTACCAATACCTGGTGTGAATTCCTTACCTGCAAGTGGAAAATAAGATGTCCATCCAGCATCAGGAGAACCACCAACGACAAACGAAATATTAAAGAGCATCGCACCGCTGAAGAATAACCAAAAGCTAAGCGCGTTTAACTGTGGGAAAGCAACATCCCTTGCGCCAATTTGTAATGGAACAATCACATTCATAATCCCAATTAATAAAGGCATCGCTGCAAATAAAATCATGATGACACCATGCGTTGTGAAAATTTCATTGTAATGCTGGGCATCTAAAAATTCCATTTGCGGTCTTGATGTTTGAACTTTCATTAACAGTCCGTCAACACCACCACGGAAAAACATTAACACCCCAGATAGAATGTACATAATCCCAATTTTTTTATGGTCTACGGTTGTAATCCATTCTGTCCATAGCCAACGCCACTTTTTAAAATAAGTAATCCCTGCGACAATTCCAAGCATGGATAATAAAATAGCGATCTGAGAGCCTATGATGAGGGGATCTCCATTCATCATAAAAAATTCTTTCCAATTAATGTTCATTATGTTCCCCTCCATCACTTTCGTTCATTTCACTGTGATTCATTTCACTATTATTCTCTGAATCTTCTTCAAAGATTTTTCCTTGATAGCCATGCGTTTTATAAAGTTCAGGATTCGTAATCGTTTCAGAATCCATGTCAGCATGGTTAATCCATTCTAGATGTGTGTTCGAATAAGTAAGACGGCCCAAATGGGTTGGGGTTAGCAATTCATTATATTTTTTTTCAGTGAGCTTCGGTGCCGTTTTCTTTACATCCTTAACCCAATTTTCAAAATCAATCTGTTTTTGTGCTAACACTTCAAATTCCATGTCAGCGTAGCCGCGCCCATTAAAGTTTGTATTACGGCCAAAATATGAGCCGGGATTATCAGCCACAACATACATTTGTGTTTCCATTTTGTTCATTGTGTATTTTTGACCAGCTAAAGCAGGAATCCAAAAGGATTGCATTGTGCTAGCTGATGTTAATTTAAACAGAACCGGACGATCTTCAGGGATATTGACATAATTAATCGTTTCTATTCCTTGCTCTGGATAGCTGAAAATCCATTTCCAATCTGCAGAAGTAACATGAATAATCAGAGGTTCTTTCTTTTCGTAGCCTGCAGGGACTTTCTCGAGTGCGTAGATGGTTTTGACCGTTGGAATGGTGAGTGCAATAACAATTAAGATAGGTATTGCCGTCCAAATAATTTCAAGAACAGTACTTCCATGTTCCTCAGGTGGTTCATAGTTTTTGTTTTCAGGTTTTTCACGGTATTTCCAAACGATATAACCGAATAGACCAAAAACAACAACTACAACGATCAACATAAACACAAGCGACCAGTTAATCAAATCTAAAATGTCTCGAGCAACAGGACCCTGTGGATCGAATACAACTAAATTTGTTTCACAGCCGCTCAGTAATAATAGGGAAGCTACGGCGGTAAATAAGAATAATAAAGATTTCGATGCTTTCATATTCTTGCTCCTTTCAAATTTGCACAACCATTTCAAAAATAAATGTTTCGTAATTCAAAATGTTAAGTTAAAGTCATTATCATTCGATAATAATTATTAATACTATACGAATGATAATAACATAAAAATCTTCCTAAAAAAGTACAAAAAGTGAACAAACTTTGACTAATTTGTGACAAACATCACAGGATATATTATCTAGATTTAAAACGTATTTTGCTAGGACCAATAAAGGGGAATGTATGAATTATTTACTAATTGACAGGGAAAATAAGATATAATTTTCATTAGGAGCTTTTCTTGAGGAGGGGTACAGATGGAAATATGGTCAACTGCAATCTTAGAATTCTTTAAAATAGATTGGGAGACAGTGAAGGACTACTTTTTATCGTTATTAATAACAGCTGTTTTTTCATATATGATGGTTCGATTCATTCGCTTTTTTATCCATCAGTTTTTTAAACGAACAGATATTGTTGACGAAAAAAAAGAAAATACAATTGAAAGTGTTATCCGAAATACTGCAAACTATGTGTTGTTTTTTGTGATCTTTTTCGCAGCAATAAAGCCATTCGTCAGCAATTTAAAAGAGTTTATAATGGCGGGCGGAATTATCGCTGCTGTCATTGGTTTTGGTGCACAGAAGGTAATCAACGATCTTTTGAGCGGGATGTTTATCATTTTTGAACGGACCATCCAAAAAGGTGATTTTATTCATATTAATGAGGAAATTGAAGGTGGCACAGTTGAAGAATTGGGTTTCAGAGTTGTAAAAATTCGATTAATCAACGGGAAGTTAGTGACCATTTCTAATGGAGAAATTCGAAAACTGGTTAATGGTTCTGTTGATATGAGACGGGTTTTTGAAAGTGTGATTGTTTCCTTTGATGAGAATCCTGGAAGAATAAAAGAACTTTTACTGGAGGTTTGTGCACAGTTAAATGAAACCCATAAACATTATCTATTAGTCGATCGATATACTGGTGAATTTCGTGAAGCATACCAGTTATATGGGCTCCACTCATTGGATGTAAGTCCGACTGGCTACAAATTTTCCATTACCGCAACGGTTAAGGATGTAGATTACATAACTGCTGCTAGAGAAACAAAGGAACTGCTGGCACAAACAATGTATAATCACCATGTGAAAATGCCTGCTCAACAAATCGTGATCCAACATGCTGAGACAAGAGAAGTACTTGAACAAAAACAAAACATGTTTAAATCCGAATAAAGACAGAAAAAAAGCTGCATAAGAGCAGCTTTTTTTTATGATGCTTTTTCGACTTTCACATGAGCCTTTTGAGGTCTAAATTCGCCTTCCCATTTTGAAATAACAGCAGCTGAAAGGGAGTTTCCGACAACATTCACAGCTGTTCGACCCATATCAAGAATACGGTCTATACCAGCAATGAATGCTAAGCCTTCAACAGGAATACCAACAGTGCCAAGAGTCGCTAATAATACAACAAACGAAACACCTGGAACACCAGCGATACCTTTTGAAGTAAGCATTAATACTAACATGAGCGTGATTTGGGAACTAATAGGCATATGAATTCCATACATCTGTGCAATGAAAAGAGCCGCTAATGCTTGATACAAGGTTGAACCGTCAAGGTTAAAGGAATATCCAGTTGGAATAACAAATGAGGTAATAGATTTTGGACAGCCGAAGCCTTCCATTTTTTCAATTAATTTTGGTAGGACCGTTTCAGAGCTAGCTGTGCTGAATGAAAGGATTAATTCATCTTTTAATAGCTTAAGCATCCCGAAAAATGGAATACCATGCATTTTTGCGATTCCGCCAAGAACAACAAAGACAAAGAATAGCATAGTTGCATAAACAACAATAATAAGTTTGCCAAGTGGAATAAGTGATGTGACACCAAATTTTGAAACCGTTACTCCGATTAAAGCAAATACACCAAATGGAGCAAATTTCATGATTTGGTTAGTTACATAAAACATGGCATCTGCAGTTCCACGGAAAAAATCCAAAACTGGTTTGCCTTTTTCGCCAACCGCAGCAATCCCGATTCCAAAGAAAACAGAAAAGAAAATAATGGCCAGCATTTCACCGTTCATTAAAGATTGAAAAATATTTGTAGGGACGATATTCACAAACGTATCCATAAAACTGTGATGGGCTACTGTTTCTGTTGTTTCTACGTATTTTGAGATATCTCCTTTAGAGAGCTCACTCATATCAATTCCTTTGCCGGGTTGGAAAAGGTTTGCTGCAACTAACCCTACAATAATAGCAATGGTTGTAACAATCTCGAAATAGAGAAGTGTTTTACCCCCTAGCTTACCCAGCTTTTTCATGTCACCTGTTCCTGCAACACCGACAATGATGCTGGCAACAACGATTGGTATAACAATCATTTTAATGAGTCGAAGGAAGATATCCCCGATCGGTTGTAAATAGGTTTGAACTGCAGGGTTACCATAAAAGATTGCCCCCACTGCAATACCTAAAATTAACCCGATTAAAATTTGAATGGCTAATCCAAACTTTTTCATTTTTTTCACTTCCTTTATTAATATTCTACGAAAATATATCTTATCAAAAAAATCAAAGTTTTCAAATGCAGTAATTGGTAAAATTCATAACTAATAATTCAGAAGATATAGGCTTTTCAATGGATTCTAAAAGTTCGAGGTCCAATTAGAGTGGTTTGTAAATAATTATCTCAAAATACTATTGATTTTGGGGTTTTTATAGGGATTTGAGATAGAATTTTTCCCTAATATTTTCTATTTTTGATTTTATGACAATATTGTGCATTTTTCGGGGCGCGGATTTTTTTAAAAAATTTTTTATGATATTTTCTTAGTTTTTAAAATGTTTCTAAAATATGTCATTTTTATGGAGAAATATTGAAAATATGGTGAATGCAATGTTAAAAGTGGATTGGAATAATGGGAAATAAGGATCGAGGAAATGGATAGTTGAAAAATATCGAAAAATTCCTATATTAATCTAATTAAAGGTGATTACCGCTTGGGGAATAAAAAATGGAAAAGTAATTTTACTATAATGAGAATAATCAGTCAACGACGGTGATCAAAAGAATGGTCATGATTATCTATTAGAAGAATTTTCTAAAAATGGACATAAAAAATAATTTTACATAAATTATCTAGTAAATTTATAATTTATTTGATAGGAAAAATAAAAACATCGTATTAGTTGAATTCACCATTTCTCCGATAAGAAAAATATAAAACCATTCCAATCTTTACTTCAACTAGGTCATCCACGAGTACGAAATACATTAAATTTTTTAAGTCCAAAGAATGAAAAGTTATAAATAATCTTTTGTCATAAGGAGGTGAGACTAAATGTGAGGATATTACCATGTAAAAACCCTCAGGCTCATGTCTGGTAAACTGAGTGCCTAAGGGTTTAAAAGAGGGTATACACCACTCTTCCTTAGTATACCCCCTTTTTTTTATGAATGGAAATGTAATAGTGGGGGGAATTAAATGAAAACGTTAGAAAGGCATGTAATTAACAAAGATACGGCAGCGATTGTTGGAGAGGTGGATCAACACGGTAAATCATATTCTATTGTCTATGAAGGATTAGATACCTTTATAGTGAATATGAGTCCGGTTTGTTTAATAGAACATAGTTTACGTTATTATTGTTCTAGCTTAAAGGGAGCATGTGAAGGGTCTCGTTCTATTTTTGGAGATGTGAATATGCTTCCAATTATTGTTTATTCTCCGCTAGAAATTTACTGGTTTCCTTGCTCTTCCCCGTATCGTCCTGATGGCATATGGTTTGCGCTCAATCATGTTGTCAAATTTGAAAAAATGAATACTAAAAATACGAGAGTTTCCTTAACTTATGGGCATTCCCTTGTATTAGGGATGACAAAACAACGGTATGTAACAAGGCTTCAGAATGCAGCTTGGTTAAGATATATTGATTTGGATCGGACCGGCTCGTTGAGCTTCCTTTTATTATGAACACAATAAAAGAATCCAACAAACCAACGTACCTGAAAATAAGAAGTCAAGACCAATGAAATTTAAGGGAAAAATCGATAGACGATTAATGAATGAAGTTAAACTTAATGATAAACCTTGAAAAATGAGCTTTTGTAACTGATAGGAAATATTAAAAGCTGGAAAGGGAGCCTTAACATTATAATGTAATGAGAAGGCTCCTTTTGAGTACTCTGTTGATTGTAGCATCTGGAGCGGAAATCAACAGACAAATTTAAAACAAACTATAAGTAAAAGAAAAAAAATAAATTAAAAAACCAAGTTGACTTATATGAAAAATATAGTTAACATATGAGTAATCCTTCTTAAACCGCAGTAAATCAGTAGGTTAAATAAGGAATCATAACCAAATAAAAATAGCTGATCAGACAAACTGAAGGCTGTTATCTTTTTTTGAATAAAAAAAGATAGCGGCCTTTTTTGTTTATAAAAAAAGGGGGAAAAACAATGAAAAAGACAAAAAATGTATTTTGGAAGATTGGCGTATTAGTAGCAGTGTTATTAGTGGCACTTGCCGGATGCACAAGCAGTCAAGAAACAAGCAAAGAACAAACAAAAACAACTGACAAAGAGGCTAAAAAAGACCCTGTAGAAATTCTAAATGTATCCTATGATCCAACAAGAGAGCTCTACCAAGAATTTAACGCAGAATTCGCGAAAAACTGGGAGAAGAAAACCGGACAAAAAGTTACAATTCAGCAATCACACGGAGGCTCAGGAAAACAAGCAAGGGCGGTTATTGATGGACTTGAAGCAGATGTTGTTACTCTAGCATTAGCCTATGATATTGATGAAATTGCAAATATCAATCAACAATTAGACAAGGATTGGCAAAAGCAATTTAAGAATAATTCAACACCATACACTTCGACCATTGTGTTTTTAGTCAGAAAAGGGAATCCAAAAAACATTAAAGATTGGGACGACTTAACGAAAGAGGGCGTGTCTGTCATTACGCCAAACCCAAAAACCTCTGGTGGGGCTAGATGGAATTATTTAGCTGCATGGGCTTTTGCAGACAAAAAGTTCAAAGGTGATGAGGAAAAAACAAAGGAATTTATTAGTAAACTATATAAAAACGTAGAAGTGCTAGATTCAGGTGCTCGTGGTTCGACTACTACTTTCGTTGAAAGAGGAATTGGTGATGTGTTAATTGCTTGGGAAAATGAAGCTTACTTAACACTAAATGAATTAGGAAAAGACAAATTTGAAATTGTTAATCCTTCATTAAGTATTTTAGCAGAACCACCAGTTGCGGTTGTAGACAAAGTAGTCGATAAAAAGGGAACTCGTGAAGTGGCAGAAGCATACTTGGAATACTTATATACGGATAAAGGTCAAGAAATTGCTGCGAAAAACTATTATCGTCCACGTAATGAAGAAATATTAAAGAAATACGATGATCAGTTTCCAAAAATCGACCTTGTAAATATTGATGATGACTTTGGCGGCTGGAAAAAAGCTCAAGAAAAGCATTTCCAAGATGGTGGAACGTTTGATCAAATTTATCAACCATAATTAGTAAGAGCGTAAACGAAAAACATAAGGGACCGTTCAAAAAATATGATTTGAACAGTCCCTTTATAAAAATTACGGGTCTTAATTTCAGGGGTGAAATAATGAAAACTCATAAACTGAAATCCTATAGTATATTACCTGGATTCGGATTGTCCCTAGGTTTTACGATTATGTACACTACTATTCTAGTTGTGCTACCCTTATCGATGATATTTATTAATACTTTTACAATGGAGTGGTCCGAGATTTGGGACACCATCTCAGACCCTAGGGTTGTAGCTTCTTATAAATTAAGTTTTGGTGCATCTTTTGCTGCTGCACTCGTCAATGTGATTTTTGGCGTCTTAATCGCTTGGGTGCTCGTCCGCTACTCCTTTCCTGGAAAGAAGATTGTTGATGGATTAGTAGATTTACCTTTTGCCTTACCAACGGCTGTAGCAGGGATTGCTTTAACTACTCTATATTCACCAAATGGGTGGATTGGACAGTTTTTGAACTTTAAGGTGGCTTATACCTCATTAGGTGTAACAGTAGCACTTATATTTATCGGCCTTCCGTTTGTTGTGCGAATGGTGCAGCCCGTACTACAAAATTTTGAACGTGAGGTGGAAGAGGCATCCACAAGTTTAGGTGCTAATCGCTTACAAACCTTTACAAAAATTATCTTTCCGGAATTGCTGCCGGCAGCATTAACCGGATTTGCCCTTGCGTTTGCAAGAGCAATTGGTGAGTACGGCTCGGTGGTGTTTATTTCAGGAAATATGCCGATGAAAACAGAAATAACCCCACTTATGATCATGACAAAGCTTGAACAAT
The DNA here is from genome assembly GCF_033449965.1 of Bacillus sp. T3. NCBI lineage: Bacteria > Bacillati > Bacillota > Bacilli > Caryophanales > Bacillaceae > Bacillus > Bacillus sp. T3. The sequence continues at coordinate 3,048,394 of NZ_CP137761.1, read as the reverse complement.
ATGACTATGCTGGTGCGACCGCAATCGCAGCGGTTATGCTGCTGTTCTCATTTGCTTTATTATTAACGATTAATCTCTTTCAATGGTGGATGAATAAACGTTATGCAAACGATTAAGGAGGAATAATTAAATGGCAGGACATATTCCGCTTCAGCATACGAACACACCACTGCCAAGCACTAGTGCCACAACGGAACCGAAAGTTGTTCGTTGGTTGTTAATATTAGTGGCGGTGGCCTTTTTATGTTTATTTTTACTATTACCGTTAATTGCTATCTTTGTTAAAGCCTTTGAAAAGGGGATAGAAGTTTATCTTGCTTCAATTACCCATCCAGATGCTTTGTCAGCAATCAAACTGACCCTAATCGTTATTCTAATTGCGGTTCCATTAAATACGATTTTTGGAGTGGCTGCAGCCTGGGCGATTACCAAATTCCAGTTCAAAGGGAAAAGCTTGTTAATTACAATAATCGATCTCCCGTTTGCTGTATCTCCTGTTATTGCAGGTTTAGTCTTTATTCTTTTATTTAGTTCCCATGGGGTTTTTGGTCCTTGGTTATTTGAGCATGACCTCAAAATCGTATTTGCGCTTCCTGGTATCGTTTTGGCAACCGTATTTGTTACGTTTCCATTTGTCGCCAGAGAGCTTATTCCATTGATGCAAACACTTGGTCAGGCCGAGGAAGAGGCTTCGATTACGCTGGGGGCGAGCGGTTGGAAAACCTTTTTATACGTTACACTTCCAAACATGAAATGGGGCTTATTATACGGAATGATCTTATGTAACGCCAGAACAGTAGGGGAGTTTGGAGCAGTGTCGGTCGTTTCCGGACATATTCGCGGGATGACGAATACGATGCCGTTACATATAGAAATTTTATACAATGAATATCAATTTTCAGCTGCGTTTGCTGTTGCTTCGTTAATGTCTATTTTGGCGATTGTCACCTTAGCAATCAAAAGTTATATAGAGTGGAAGGCTAAGCAACAAATGAAAGGGGAGGGCGAGGAATAGATGAGTATTCATATTAACAATATTTCAAAATCGTTTGGATCCTATAAAGCACTTGATGATGTCAATTTAACGATTGAAACCGGTGAACTGGTTGCCCTGTTAGGTCCCTCAGGTTCGGGAAAAACATCATTATTAAGGATTATTGCCGGTTTAGAGGTGGCTGATCAAGGCCGCATTTTTTTTGATGCTGAAGACATAACAAAAATTAATACAAAGGAAAGAAAAGTTGGTTTTGTGTTCCAGCATTATGCCCTTTTTCGCCATATGAATGTATTTGATAATGTTGCGTATGGTTTAAAAGTCCGTCCAAGAAGAGAACGACCATCAAAGCAGGAAATTAAAGCAAAGGTTGAAGAACTATTACACTTTGTAAAATTAGAAGCATTCGCCGATCGATTCCCAACCCAGCTTTCCGGTGGTCAAAGGCAGCGTGTCGCCTTAGCACGTGCATTAGCGGTTGAGCCAAAGGTCCTTTTATTAGATGAACCGTTTGGTGCGTTAGATGCGAAGGTTAGAAAAGATCTCCGTCGATGGTTACGCAGACTCCATGATGATTTTCACATAACAAGTATTTTTGTTACACATGATCAAGAGGAGGCGCTTGATGTTGCTGATCGGATCGTGGTAATGAATGAAGGTAGAATTGAGCAAGTCGGTAGTCCTGAAGAGGTCTATGATCAGCCTCAAAATCCGTTTGTTTATGATTTTCTTGGTAATGTAAATATCTTTCCCTGTCGTTTACATCATGGGGTATTAAGCGATGGCAGCTTTTCTATTGCCGCACCCGAATATAAAGACACCGTGAACACGAGTGCGCTTGGCTATGTTCGCCCACATGATATCCATATTTCCAGAGAAGCTACTGCCACTGATACTGTTGCTGCGACTATTGTCCATCTACATGTCGTCGGTCCAATCGTTCGGGTTGAACTAAAAAGAAATGATGGAGACGAGTTCCTTGAAGCTGAAATCACCAAGGAGCACCATCAAAAGTTAGCACTGAAAGTTAAGGATAAGGTGTTTGTAAAACCAAAACAATTAAAGCTTTTTATCCCTCAAGATTACTCCATTTAATAAAATGGAGTTTTTTTGCTACATAGTTTCCGCTTTGTTTTTTCTAAAAGCAGTTCGAATCAATGTAATAAAAAAGAGAAATAAAGGGATGCCAGTTTGTAATGGCAAATGAAGATAAACAGGAACCAGCTTTAAACCGATCTTAATGTGCTCTGCAAAATTCCCGGCTATTTTTTGTGAATAAATGAGAATGCTAAAACCTATTAATAGAAGAAAGTAGTTTTTATGTCTTTTTTTTGAAATGTTAAATACATCAAGTATTTCGGTTAATCCTGCATAAAAAAATATGATGATTTTCATAAACATTCCAAGAATGAGGGTTGCGACAACGATTGCATCTAGCCTTTGGATAAAGTCACCAAAACTTACCTTTGATACGGTTTCAAGTAAAGGGAATTGCGCAGCTGCAGTACCTTCCACGCCTAAAATTGAAATTTCCATCACAATTGTAAAGCACAGAATGAGACCACTACTTATAATCGCCAAAACTCCAACTTTATTTACAAAATCAGGCTTAGTAAGATGGGGGAGGAGCATTGTAAAGACAATCATTTCACCGAAAGGGAATGTATAGGTTTGGCGGAACACTGTCGAGATAATCGGTTTCCAACCACCTTCGAGAACGGGACTCAAATTGCTGAAGTCCATTAATCCAGAAAGGATAGTTACAAGAATTCCGGAAAAAACCAAAAATAACATAGTAAAAAAGATAATTTCACTAGTCCGCCCAATTACTTCTAAACCGCTATATATACCATATATAATCAAGAGGATCATCAAACCGTTTACTGCATATAAAGGAGTAACGTCTAAGGTCGAGGTGATCATCAAATCCCCAAAATCTCTCAAAACCCTGGTGGATATATAGAGAAAATAAAGAGAATAGGCAAGTGCAATAGGAATCCCAATAACTTTTCCGAGAATCTTAGGAAGATAACTAGTTAGCGGGAGATCTGGGTATTGTTGATAAAGGTAACTATAAATGGAAAATAACGGGATTGCACAGACCATACCTAATAAAATCGTTAACCACGCGTCCTGCTTCGCATCTAACCCAAGTCCCACTACAATGGAGCTCCCAAGCTCAAATAGGAACATCAAACAAAATAATTGGAATGGAGTTATTTTAACCTGAATCATTCATTTCCCTGCTTCCTGATCAGTTCTGTTCGCCAATCGTGATTTAAATAAATCAACAATAAGTATCAATAATGGAAGTAATAATCCAAATATAAGGGTGAGAATCGTCCATGCAACGGATACAAACGTATGGAAATAAATAATGTTAGGGAATAGTGAAATTGATAATACTAGGACAATTAAACCAAATGGTAAAGTTAAGATTTTATAGTTTTTTAAATGGAATGTTTGAGCAGTACTCAAAATGAAGCAATAATAAGTTAATGCCGATTTTACAAATAAGGAAATGAAAATAAACGCACCAGCTACGATTTCTATTCTTTGAATGAAATTACCGATTTGAATCTTCTGAGCTAAAATATAAGGTGCATAATTTAATCTGTTCGTTGCATCAGCCCCTAGGACAAAAATCGAAAATAGAGTAATCATCGTGATAAACATCCCACCAATTAAGATGGAAATAAAAAAGCTCTTTTTTATTTTAGAAGGCGTACTGACAAAAGGCGTGAGCATGAGAAAAATGACTAAATTTAAATATGGAATGCCAATGATTTTATATGTACCAAAAAGCACGGGTTCAAGTCCATGTTCGAGCACGGGTGTCATATTTTCTCCTTTAACTTGAGGCAAAAGAAAAAAGAAAAACAATAAAATGAAAAAAACGATGTGCGGAAAAAGCATTTCTGCTGCTCGGGAAAACGGTTCAAGTCCTAGGCGGACGGCCATAATCATAATGATTAAAAATAAAGTTTCTGTTGCCTGAATGGGTGTTTCTGTTAAGACGTGGGTCGTAATAAGATCTCCAGCAATTCTAAGGAAAATCGCTGTTAAAAATAAAAAATATACCGTGTACAGTAAAGATACTAGCCTGCCTAACCACTTGCCTAAGATTTTTTCACAAGTCTGAATGAGTGTTATGTCTGGATTTCGTTCAGCAATTTTTGCAAAAACCATCACAAAAACGAAACCGAGGCAAAGAGACAGTAAAGTGGATAACCAGCCGTCCTGCTTGGCAATACCTGTTACAATCGCAGGAACAATTAAGGTGGCCGTACCGACGATAAACATGATAATTAACATAGAAAATTGTATATTGGAAATTTTACCCTTTTCGATCATCATGAATACCCCACTTTTATGTTAATACGCTTTCGATCCACTTACTTATTGGTGTAAAAATAACAAGAAGTAGGTCAAGGGGATTGGGTAATTCTATTCTCAAAATGACTAATATACATAACCCTACTCCGCATACAAGCAATAAGCTAAAAACAATGATTTCTTTGTATGCCTGTTCTTTAAACAGCTTTGGCAGTTCCATCCATGCCATTAGCAACCCAACAATAACTATCCCCGCCGATGGTATCACTGATTAATCTCCTTTAATGTTATTTAGAAATGATTGGTTTGAAACGCCTGTTCGTCTAATTTTAAATGTGGAATGAGTGGTTACTTTCAACTCAACAAAATGTTGATTCCAATCATTCTTTAGCGTTTTCCAAGCCTTTGGATCGGCACGGTGTATTACCTCTCCAAACCCAAAAATATCAGCTTTTAATTCTTTGGCTTTATTGATAGAGGTTGCTAAGATTTCAGAATTAACTTTATCAACAGATTCCTCTAGCTTTTTAATAGATTCTGGTTTCGTTAGATCAATTTTGCAGGCAACCTCCCCAACATTCGCCTCACCGAAAATTTCTACATGAATTTCTGGATGGCCATTTACTACTTTTCCAGTTACTTTTGATTTAGAACGGATGATTTCGAGAACAATATTTTTATTCCCTGGGCAGGGGATATCCCCAACTGTATTCGTTACATTATCAGTAATATAGTTATATCCTTTGCTTTCTTTTTCATTTAGCCAGCCGATTAATTTATCACTTTTGAAGACGGCAACACCTTTATATTTAAGGCGTGCGTATGGTTCAATTCTTGTTACATTCCCCAGAGATGAGCCTTTATCTACCTTCCCAGTTACTGATATTCCTGTTAGGACCGCATTTTTTCCTTCATTCGTTAAATCACTAATTAGTTCATCCATTTGGATTGCAACGGTTGGTGCCCAAGCCTTTTCCGATGTTTCAAGCGAGGAATGGAGCTTGTTCGCTGGAATTTTTTCTATCGATGTTAAGTTTTGAAGAACATCCTTCGCTTTCACATCCTTTGATACGGCAATATAAAAATCTTTGCGAAATTCAGGATCTCGTGTAAATATCTCAAGTGACTCGGCGATGCCTTCCTTTGCAATTTCTTCGCCAAGAACGAGCATTTGTAAATGTGAAAAATAAAGCTTACGAGGTGTTACGGTCGTCATTCTTCGGATGGCTTCAAATAGATAGTCGCCCTTTTCCGTATAGGTAGTAACAGGTGTGCGCCCGCTCCCCCCTTTTTGTGAGGCAATCTCGCTTGGCTCCACAACCTGGGCTGTCAGCTCGTAGCCCTCCTTACTTTTGTCGATTGACAACGCAACGACTAAAGCAATCTCGTTTAATTCACGGCGGTTCCAGCACCCCGTACTCAAAAGTATGGAAAGAATCATCATCAAAAGAATAAAAACCTTTTTCATTTGATTTCATCCTCGTAGTTCAGTCATGTTTGTTCTGCTTTTCCTTTATTGTTGCTGGATTACCTTGACGCTTCATATTCTTTTGATTAATTAATCTCGGACGAGATAGCATTCTCCATTGAGGCAATCTAATTAAAGTATCTTTCTGATCATCTAAAATAAAAGGTCCAAACGGAGCCATATACGGAATACCAAAGGATCTTAAACTATTTAAATGAAGTAACAAAGCAATTAAACCTAATGTTATCCCATAAAGACCAAAAGATGCCGCTAAAGCCATCATCACAAACCGCAACATCCGTACAGAAATGGCCATGTTGTAGGAGGGAAAGACAAAATTTGAGATGGCTGTAATCGAAACAACGATAACCATTGACGCAGAGATAATTCCGGCCTCTACTGCTGCTTGCCCTAGAACCAATGCTCCGACAATGGAAACCGCTTGACCAACTGCTCTCGGCATCCGTATCCCTGCTTCACGTAAGATTTCAAATGTTACCTCCATAATGATTGCCTCAACAAAGGCTGGAAAAGGAACTCCTTCACGTTGGGCTGCCAAACTTATTAACAATGGAGTAGGGAGCATTTCCTGATGATAGGTCGTTACAGCGATGTAAAAGGATGGACCAACCAAGGCAATTAAAAAACACAAAATACGTAATATTCTAAGCAGGGTTGCAATATCTGCACGCTGATAATAATCCTCTGGAACTTGAAAGCTTTGAATAAATAGGGATGGCACGACAAGAACGAAAGGGGTACCATCAACAATAATAGCAACACGGCCTTCTAGGAGGTTACCAGCAACGACATCAGGACGTTCGGTGTTATATACGGTAGGAAAAGGGGTATACGTTTCATCCTGAATTAGTTCCTCTATATATCCGCTTTCCAATATTCCATCAATATCAATTCGATCTAAGCGTTGATGAACCTCTTCGACTATTTTTTCGTTTACAATGCCTTTAATATACATAACCGCGATATTTGTCTTTGTGACAGTGCCGATCATTTTTTGTTCGCAACATAGGTTTGCATCATTGATTTTTCTGCGTATTAAAGCGGTATTGGTCCGAAAGTTTTCAGAAAAGCCTTCACGTGGCCCACGGACGACCGTTTGCGATGCAGGCTCGGTTACACCTCGATCCTCCCATCCTGCTGTGGAAGCAGATATTGCTCCTTTAAAGCCTTCAATCAAAATAACGGTATTGCCAAATAAAATAGTCGTATAAATGGATTGATGATCTAAGATCTCGCGAATATCCCCAACTTTTAAATTATTGCTTTCCATCCACTTGACGATCGTTCTATTGCTAAAACTATCATGTGAGTGTGGGAGTTCCATAACATCATCCATTAATGATTCCATAATAAATTGATTAATAATCGTCATATCAGCTAACCCATCGGTATAGATTAGCGCCGCTTTCAACCTTTTATCTTTTCCTATTTTGAATTCTCTGATCACAACATCCGTACTTTTTTGAAAGGTTGTTTTCATTTGATGGAGGTCGTAGTCAAAGTCCCCCGTTAGCTCATCGTTTGCAACAAGCGGATTTGAATCGGAGGAGGAATTTTCGTTATTAGGTTTGTTTTTTGAGCTTTTTATTAGCTTTCGAAACGTCCGCATGCTACTTTTCCTTTCCATTACATTTATATTTATAGATTTTCCCTATTTTTGCTCCTTTCATGCTAAATAATTGATTTGGATGAAAAGCTTCCCAATTTACATACCTTAAATTGGATATAATTTAGTTATTATTGTTGCTTTAAGACTTTTCAATGCATCAATGGTTTAAGAGAAAATGCTTGAAAGATGTCAAAATTATGTTATTGTAATAATAATTAAATAATTCCACACTGGGGGTGCCGGAGAATGGCCGGCTGAGATAAAGATCCAAAGTCTTTGACCCTTAAACTTGATCTGGGTAATACCAGCGTAGGGAAGTGTATTCATTTTTTGGTATACATTAAACAGATTCCTATTTGCTGGAGTCTTTTTTTGACTCCAAAATAAGGAAGATGTCAAACCTCCCAGTGTGAAAAACAGGGAGGTTATTTTTTTGCGAAAAACTCAAAAACTGACGGTGACTGCTATGTTTATTGCGATTGGGACATTGACGAGTCACGCATTTTTTATTCCAATCGGAATATCAAAGGTATTTCCAGTACAGCATTTTATTAATGTTTTGTCTGCTATTCTATTAGGTCCCTATTATGCTGTGGCACAGGCATTAGTAGTCTCGATTTTTAGAAATCTAATGGGAACTGGTTCAATCTTTGCTTTTCCAGGAAGCATGGTGGGAGCATTTTTAGCGGCCTATTTATATAAAAAAACGCGAAAGCCGATAATGGCCTTTTTTGGAGAAGTCATTGGGACCGGAATTATTGGTGCAATGCTTTGTTATCCAATATCCACATTATTACTAGGTAAAGAAGCTACTTTATTTGGACTCATACCAGCGTTTATTTTTAGTTCCTTTGCCGGGGCTGCGATGGGGTATGGACTATTAAAGGTTTTCTTGAAAAATCCGGGAACGGCAAAAAAAATGAATGAAGCGGCGACACAACATAGGGGGTAATGAAAAAACAAGGGGTTGAGTTTAATGAAGCATGATTTACAGAAAATCCAAGATCAAGTTGATCAACGAAAAGAAGAGTTACTTGATCTATTGAAAACGTTAATTTCTTTTAAAACACCTGCACCACCTGCAAGAAATACAGCTGAAGCACAAAGATTTGTCTCGCAATATTTACACGATCTTGGTTTTTCCATTGATATGTGGGAAGTTTACCCCAATGATCCAAATGTCGTTGGAACGTTAAAGGGAGCAGATCCAGATAAATGTCAAAGTCTCATTATTAATGGGCATATTGATGTGGCAGAAGTGAGCGCGGATGAAGGATGGGAGATTGACCCTTTTACACCTGTTATCAAGAAGGATGTTGTTATTGGCCGTGGAGCAGCAGACATGAAAGGAGGTCTTGCTGGAGCATTATTTGCGATTCGAATATTACGTGAAGCGGGTGTTGAGCTTCCGGGGAATCTTGTGTTTCAATCCGTTATCGGTGAAGAGGTTGGTGAAGCTGGGACCTTACAATGCTGTAAAAGAGGATATTCCGCTGATTTTGCTTTAGTTGTTGATACTAGTGATTTACATATTCAAGGGCAGGGCGGTGTGATTACCGGTTGGATTACGATTAAAAGTAAGCAATCACATCACGATGCAACAAGAAAAAATATGATTCATGCGGGTGGTGGACTTTTCGCCGCGAATACAATTGAAAAAATGATGAAAATGATCGCTGGTCTTCAAGATTTGGAACGACATTGGGCAGTCATGAAAAGCTATCCAGGCTTTTCACCTGGAACGAATACGATCAATCCAGCAGTAATCGAAGGTGGGCGACATGCTGCATTTGTTGCGGATGAATGTCGCTTATGGATTACTGTCCACTATTATCCGAATGAAAATCATGTACAGGTGACGAAGGAAATTGAAAAGCATTTATTAAATGTTGCTGCCAGTGACCCATGGTTGAGGGAAAATCCGCCAACCTTTGAATGGGGAGGTACTTCAATGATCGAAGACCGAGGTGAAATCTTTCCATCATTGGAGGTTGACCCAGGTCATCCAGCTGTGAATTTACTTGCACAAACCCATCAATTTATTACTGAACATCCAGCAATCCTTGATGTTTCAGCAACGGTTACGGATGGAGGATGGTTTGGAGATGCAGGTATACCAGCGGCAATTTATGGACCGGGTGATTTGCTTAATGCCCACTCGATTAATGAGCAAGTATCTATTACTCAGTTATTAGATTTTACGAAGGTACTCGTAAAGTTTATTTATCAGTGGTGTCACACAGCAAAAACGAAATCAACAAGTGAGGTGACAGCACGTGTTTAGTGAACGGTTATATGAAACATTACAACCTATTTGGCGTAAAAATCATGCTCACCCATTTGTTCAAGGAATGGGAAATGGCTCGCTTGATCCAAAGAAATTCCGTTTTTATATGATACAAGATTATTTGTATTTAATTGATTACGCAAAATTATTTGCACTTGGAGCGGTTAAAGCCACTGATGTAGAGACGATGGGGAAATTTGCTAGACTTCTAGATTCAACACTAAATGAAGAAATGGCATTGCACCGCCATTATGCCTTGAAGTTTGGGATTAGTGAAACCGAACTAGAGGAAGCGAAGCCATCACCGATTACATTAGCCTATACACACTATATGCTTCATGTGGCGAACAATGGGACATTAGCAGAGCTTGTTTCAGCATTGCTTCCGTGTATGTGGAGTTATTGGGAAATTGGAAAAGAGCTAAGTGAAATTCCTGATGCAACGAAGCATGAACTTTTTGGTGAGTGGATCAGTATGTATAGCTCAAACGACTTTGGGCAACTTGCAACATGGTGTATCGAACTAATGGATGAGCTGACGATAGGAAAACCTGAGCATGAGTTAGAAAAACTGGAAGAGATTTTTCTTAACACAACACGATTTGAATATATGTTTTGGGATATGGCTTATAACGAAGAAATGTGGCCGACAGATGAATAAAACAGCTGTTCAGTTTTCAAATGTTACGTTTCATTATCAAAATGGAACAAAACAAAGTTGTGTTCCGATCTTGGAGGATTTTCATCTCGATCTAGTTGAAAATGAATTTGTCAGTATTATTGGTCCGAGCGGTTGTGGAAAAAGCACACTTTTTCGGCTCATCACGGGTCTTGAACAACCAGTAAAAGGTACTGTTTATCTTAATGGTGCGGTCCATGAAACACGTCTTGGTCAGGTCGGCTATATGCCACAACAGGATTTGCTTATGCCTTGGCGGACGATACAACAAAATGTCGTCCTCCCGCTTGAACTTAAAGGGATAAAAAAAAATCTAATTGATTCTCAAATGCTACCACTTTTTGCAGAATTCGGATTGACAGGGGTAGAGCACAAATATCCAAGTGAGTTATCTGGGGGAATGAAGCAAAGAGCTTCCTTTTTAAGAACGATGTTAACGGGTTCAAACGTACTTCTTTTGGACGAGCCATTTAGTGCATTAGATGCAATCACTCGGCTGACTATGCAAGAATGGCTTCTTGAGCAGTGGGAGAAGCGGAAGAAGACGATTTTGTTTATTACGCATGATGTGAATGAAGCATTATTTTTGTCCGATCGAATTTTCGTGTTCACCGAGACTCCAGTGTCCCAGCTGCAGGAAGTAAAGGTTCCGTTAAATCGTCCACGCGCATTATCTGATTTAAATCAACCAGAAATGATCCGCTTAAAAGAGTTTTTAATACATCAGCTCAGGCTGAAGGTGAAGCTATGAAGAAATGGAAGGATTACTTAATACCAACATTACTCATTTTTTTCTATTGATTGTTTGGGAAATAGGGGCGCGCATTGTCGGGATGTCATTTATTCTGCCTTCACCATCAGAGGTTGTTGTGAAACTTTGGGAGCTAAGAAACACCCTATTTCTTGAACAGCTTCCAGCAACCTTACTCATTGTTGTAATTGGTTTAGCTATTTCTATTGTTTTGGGAGTTGGCTTGGCAATATGGATGCATATAAGTAAGTCGATTGAGCGAGCCATTTATCCGATAATCATCGCTTCGCAAACGATTCCAACTATTGCCCTAGCACCTATCTTTGTACTCTGGTTTGGCTATTCCATCTGGAGCAAGGTTGTTGTAACGATATTGATTACCTTTTTTCCGATTGCGGTAAATAGCTTTGATGGATTGAAGTCAAGCAGTAAAGAGCTAAGAGAATTAATGCAGACAATGGGGGCAAGCAAGATAGATATATTTTTAAAATTAGACGTCCCTTCTGCGATGCCGCACTTTTATTCGGGTTTGAAAGTCGCATTTCCGTTAAGTGTCATCGGGGCAGCGATCGGAGAATGGCTT